>JBKSMY010000010.1:0-5320 GCA_046882065.1 Alphaproteobacteria bacterium
TTAACCCCTTGGCTACACAGCAGCTACACAGGATCCGCAACCTGTCCGCAGTCCGATGAATAACTTACCATTTCACAACCCATAAAAAAATCTACATATTTTGAACATATTGCAAAAATGGCGTTTCGTCCCCCGAAACACATATCTTGACTTTTGCTATATCATACCTTACAATGACTGTGTCAATATAGTGCAATTGCACTGACCCGCCGCAAAATCTCAAAAAAAATATAATCACGCAACAATTTGTTGCGAAACAGCCAGTAAATTCACACGAATTTCTGGGGTGTTTTGGCAATTAAACACACAGGAATAAAAAAAATGACAACCAATGAATTAAAACAAATTATTTTAACAAATGATTTAAACCAATTTATCCATGGGGCAGATGTGCAACAAATTGGTATTGGTTGTTCTGGTGATTCTGTTTTGAAAATATCCAAAGATGGGAATGACTTTTTTCTTAAATATTCGGCGAACCAAAATATTGAAACAGAATATAAAAAATTAAACTGGTTGCAAGGTTGCCTGCCTGTGCCACAAATAATATCTTATCAACATGAGAATGGTATACACTATCTGCTGACTCGTGGGCTGGATGGCGAGATGATATGCACACCAAGATATATGAAAAATTGGCACAGTGGTTTAAATGTTATCCTTCAAGCATTTGAAAAATTGTGGGCAACAAATATACAAGATTGCTCTTTTGATGCGAGGCTGGATTATAAACTAAAACAAATCAAGGCTAAGATAGATTCAGAACAAATCAAAACCGAAGATATAAGACCAGAATTTCTTGAA
Organism: Alphaproteobacteria bacterium; assembly: GCA_046882065.1. Lineage (GTDB taxonomy): Bacteria > Pseudomonadota > Alphaproteobacteria > Rs-D84 > Rs-D84 > Enterousia. The sequence goes on from JBKSMY010000010.1 coordinate 805, forward strand.
AAATACGGCAGTATTGATGGTATTTATGAATACCTTATCAAAAACAAGCCAGACGAGCAGTTATGTTTTTCGCATGGTGATACCAGCCTGCCCAACATTTTTGGACACGGCGATAAATTGTCGGGTTTTATTGATGTATCTGATTGTGGCGTTGGGGATATTTGGTTTGATATTGCGGTGACAGCAAAGTCAATTAAACGAAACTATAACGAAGAAGCCGTGCAAATATTCTATCGCGAAATCAAAAACAAAATCGGAAAAATCAAACACGACATTATTGATTACTATCTTACATTGGTTGAATTATAGACCGCAAACACCGCCCTTGATTTTTGTGGGAAATGGTGTAGAATATGTGTGTGCAAGTGATTGCACAAAGGCATTATAAGCGTGAACGGGTTTAGTCACCCCTACACAGCGAAGCTTTTAATGTCCCGACCCTGGTCGGGATGCCGTTGCTATACAACAGGGCTTGTCCCAAAGGCAACGGAGTTTCTGTGTAAACTGACTAACTCCCGACCACTCTTTATTCGAGTGGTCTTTTGTTTGGGGTTGTATGGTTGTCAGACAATGGACTTTTGTTATTGGAATTGCGTTTGCCATTGGGGTCGGCGTTGGGGCGCAATTGCCCACACGGACGGTCACCCCGCCCAGCCCACCCGTATCCATCGGGGCCTTTTTCACCCCCGGCACCGAATGCGAAGACCGCATAATTGCAGAACTGGGTCGGGCCACGACCGTTGACATTGCCGTCTATTCCATAACCAATCCGAAAATTGCGAACGCCATTATTGCCGCCCACCGTCGGGGCGCCCGTGTCCGCATCGTCACGGACCGAACTATGGCCAGACATAAATCGTCCATGATTGATGAACTGGTCGCCGCCGGCATACCCGTCCGCACCAACCGCCGGCACAAGATTGAGCATAATAAATTCGCCGTCTTTGATAATCGGCACATGGTGACCGGTTCTTATAACTGGACCACCGCCGCCACAAAATACAACAGTGAAAATTGCATCTTCCTGACCCACCCCGCGCAAGAATACACCAAGCGGTTTGAGGTGTTGTGGAATATATATAAAAAATAACCCGCCCACATGGGGGCGGAGTTTAATCAAAAACTCTATCCTTCCCCAGCATATCTTGAACTGCATCGGCGTGTTGTTCGGCCATATTTTCCTTGGCACCATTTTCAACAGCCGCCTTTAAGATACGAACTATTTCGTGTTTGTCGGTATAGTTTGCCGGTTCGTTTTCTTCCAAAATCGTGTCCACTACATCCAGCGCACGACGCCATGTTGTTACATAGGTATTATGTGGAATAATGCTGACATCACGCAATGTGCAGCCACCATAAAATACCACAACTGAAAACATTGGGATTTCAGACATCTGTTTGGATTGTTTTTGCAGTTCTGCAATATGCCCCGCATTCTGTTTAATCGGGTTATAAAAACGATACTTATCACGACCATACGCCAAAACCTGGGTCCATTTGTCTTGATCGCCACGCCCAAAAATCCAGCCACTGTAATCTTTAACCTCAAACACAATCAAACCGACTTTGGTCGCAACTACCAGGTCAATCTGTGCATGTCGCCCATTTGCCTTTTTGACATACAAATCATGAAAGATTGCACCTGGTGCGATACCATGTTCCAATAATTCATAAACCAAGTTGCGTTCAGACCATGTGCCACGGTCCAGCGCAGTTACAGATTCAATCTGTTCGTTTTTATGATTGTTGTATTCAATCTTTCTTTTGTTCTCTTGCCGAAGCAGAAAGAAAAAAACAGCAAATATTAAAATTATTATCAACAATTCCATAATGGAATTATATCACCCGCGCATAAACAGGCAAGGAATAAAAACGCTCGACTTTTTGTATAAAATCAGACAAAAACGCTATCAAAAAAATCTAGAACTTGCGAGACTAAAAACTGGAATAACACTATGGCTACATATTATATTTTGGATTTTATCCCCAATTTTGGTATTATATATATTGATTAAAGGATAAATTATGATTGTAATTTTAGCTTTGTTATTTTGGGCAATTTTTTCTATACAGGTTGCTAAGGCTATAATTTTATCGGGGCTATTAGCATGTGTCATAAGTTCCGCATTAGACTTATTCTTCATAAAAACACGATTTAAAGCATATATGACACCAGAAATGTATAAAATATTGAACCATACAGCAAAACTATCCGACTACTTGATCGTTTGGTTATCCAACATATTTGCATCAATATTGGGAACCTTTTTATCTATTCCAACCAGATTTGCGCCATACTACATATTGTCACTCATAATATTGTTTATCTATTTTATATAATTTTGGCACCTTAACCCACAAACACAATGCCGAACCATTTTTGCATGACGGTCAGGCGGGATTGATAGTCGTTCGCAGAATTGATTTCTGTTTCGTATTCGCGTTTTAGTTGTGCCGACAGCCCAAGTTCACGCACCAGGCGACGCCTGGCAGATGAAATATTCGACGGCCCCGGCACCCTGAGTTATGGGGTGGCGATGCTGCGCGTGGCAATGCTGAACAAACTAAAAATGGCCAAGTGGTGGGCGTATCACACCGGTACAACACCACGCCCCATCACAGTGGACAAGCGCATGCTGTACCAGTACGCAATCAAGAACGGAACGCTAATCCGTATGTCACTGGTTCGAGTCCAGTTGCCCGAGCCACATTTTACACCGTCCTGTCAAGGGGCGGTTTTTGTTTGGTTTTCTAAGCTTTTTCACAGTTCGGTAATGCCGGATGTAAAACATGCTATTTTTTAGACTTTATCGAACTGCATAATAAAAAAGGCTAGAAATCTAACCTTTTTTATTAGATCGGGTAAATGTGCTTATTTAGCAAGGACTTTAAAGAAAGTCTTGCGACCGACGCGCACACATAACGGTTTATCGGTTATGAATGTTTGATTTAGGTCGTTTGCCTTGTCATCGTTTATCGTAACTGCGTTTTGGACAACTAGTCTGCGCAGTTCGCTGTTTGATGCGTCCGGCATACCTAATTTCAAAATTTCCATTACTGATAATTCGTCTTGAGTGATTTTAATTTCAGGCGCATTGTCTGGAAAAGAACGGTCAGAAAAAGTCCTGCGCCAGTTTTCCTGTGCTGCGGTCGCCGCGTCCGCACCGTGGAATATTTCTGTTATTTTTTGCGCGGCAAACAGTTTTGCCTGCATTGGATTGTTGTCTATGTCCAGCGCATCAATTTCCGCCAATGGAATCCGAGTATTATTTACCAGCAAAATGCGTATCATTTCATCAGGTTGCGCCATAATTTGGCCAAACATTGTGTCTGCATCTGCATTCAAGAAAACGCCTGTGCCACGCGATTTTGACATCAGTTCGCCCGTCACCGGATTTTCCATCAGGTTATTGCACACGATGAATTTTTCCTTGTTTTTAAGTTTTCGCAACAATGTCCGTCCCATCAGCGCATTAAACGTCTGGTCTGTGCCACACAATTCAACATCCGCGTCCAGCGCGACAGAATCAAAGCCCTGAAAAATTGGGTACAGGAATTCGTGCAGGTGAATTGGCCGGTTGTTCGCCAACCGTTTTTGAAACATATCACGTTCCAGCATGTGTTGAACGGTTGTATTTGATGACAACTCAATCAAATCACGCATAGTCAGTTTATTCAGCCATTCGCCATTAAAGACCACTTTGGCTGGGTTGTCTGGGTCGTTAAAGTTGATAATTGGCGAAATCTGACGCACCCAATCGGCAGAAAATTCATGCACTTGTTCCGGTGTCAATCTTGCACGGGCAGAATTGCGGTCACTGGGGTCGCCAATGCATGCGGTAAAGTCACCGAACAATACAAAGACTTCGTGTCCCAGTTTTCTGAATTCTTCCAATAACATAAAGTTCTTGGCATGCGACAGGTGTAACGATGTATTTGTCGGGTCTGCACCGATAAAAAAGCGCAGTTTTTCCGTTAATAATTTTTTCTTAAATTCCGCATGCGATGGCAAAATATCAACGATTATGCCCCTATCCAGAATTTCATCAATAATTTGTTCTTTGGTTTTCATTACTTAAATCCTTTGTTTTTTGTTTAATGAATAAAAAAATTGGCTTTGGCATATACCCCTTATGGTGCCAAAGCCAATCAAACCCATAACACCATAAGGGGTTAATAGGCGTAATAAAAACCACGTACGCAAAACTGCGCACATTTTGAAATCTGATTAAAATGCAAACTATTTCTTGTCATTTCCCACTTATTGTAGAGAAGCTTGTTATTTTTGTCAACTTTATTATTTCAGAAATATTTCTGCAACCGTGCCCAATTGTTCGAATTCTGTTGGGGTTTCGTGCCGGTATGAACAAGCCGCGCCGAACCGATTTACAGACGCCTGATTGCGGGGCGTGCGCCATTGGCGGGGCGCAATCCGGACGAACTGGACCGCATATGCCTGATGTGCACAGAAAAGACCGCACACCAATGCCACCGCCGCTTGGCCGCCGAATACATC
>JBKSMY010000011.1:0-21866 GCA_046882065.1 Alphaproteobacteria bacterium
AGTTTGCGCCCGTAAATTTCATGAATCTTTTTGGCGGTTAGTATTATTTTTGAACGATATACGTCTGTTCCATCCAGTATCCATCCCAGACGTTTGTGGTTTATTTTGCGACGAATATACAGATTCTTGGCGCGTCCACGATGGTCAAAGAAAAATGATGACTTTAATGGTTTGTTAAAAAACATGTCGTCGTTTAATAACAGAAATCGTTCCGATAGCCCCGGTATATTGTGCAGGCACATATCAATGGCGGTTGAATTAAATGTTGGCAGGGCATCTGATGGGAATATGGTTTTGTGTGGGACAATAGTGATTTTAGGATGTTTCTTGTTCAACCATTTTGGAACCTGATTAAATCCAGTTACAATATATATGTGGTTAACCCATGGTGCGTTTTCAGCCAGTGAACGTAGGGAATATTTCAGTTCGCCATTGTCGCGAAATCGTTCGGTCGATGTGACGCGGGTTTTTGCCAGGTGTGCATTGCCTAACTGTTTTTCCCATTTGGTCTTTTCTGACAGCCACTTTTTATCTGAGCCATCAACCCATAAATAAACAACATCAATCTTATCCATAATATCCCCCTGATGTGGGATATTATAGTACTAGGAATACATTCCGTGCAACTTACTTTTTGCCGAAGTGTTTTTTTAATATTTCATATGCGGTTCCAATGCGTGCAAATTCGGTGGCTGCATTTTTTTTGTCTGATGCGGTGTCTGGGTGGTACTTTTTGGCAAGCGCACGGTATTTTACACCAACTTCGCGCCAGGTGGCAGAAATGCCCAAATCAAAAACCTTTAATGCCGATACGACGTTGGTTGGTAATTTACTGCGTGCAGGCATTTTGTCGAATTTGCTGCGGCCTGTGATAAAGTCGTTGATGAATTTGGCATAATCAGATGCGTCTGATTTTGCGGTGTCTTTGTCTTTTAGTGGTTCGCCAAATGTTTGGCGTTCCCAGTCGGCTTCAATTTCTTCTGGGGTCATGTCAGCATAATAGTTCCAGTTTTTATTATATTCCGCTGCGTGCTCTTGGCAAAAAAACCAATATTCGCGTAAATCGCGTGATTTTGGGGCGCGACATGTGCCGGCCTTGGGACAACCTGGTTTATCACATTTTTTTATCATTATTTATACCTTCTTACTTATTTAGCCAGGGGGTGGTGGGTTTCAATCGTGTCCAATAATTCTTGGGGCATGACGTGTGTGTAAATCTGGGTCGTAGAAATGTCTTCGTGTCCCAGCATGGTTTGTATCGCACGCAGGTTTGCGCCACCAGCCAACAGGTGGGACGCAAATGAATGACGCAGAACGTGTGGGCTGACGCGGTTGGGGTCAATGCCTGCCAGGGTTGCGCATTTTTTCAAAATTTTGAAAAATCCGTCACGGGTGATGTGGCCTGTTTTCCCGTTTGATGGGAATACATACTTGGATTCATTGTCACCGCGTGCGTCCAGCCATTTGTTTAGTGCGTGTATTGCGGCATCGTGCATTGGAACCAAACGTTCTTTGGCGCCTTTGCCGTGGATTAGTAATTTGTCACCCAAGACCCCTGTCATGGGTAATTCGCATAATTCGGAAACGCGCAAGCCAGACGCGTATAGCAATTCAATCATCGCGCGAAGACGGATTGAGTTTTTTATGTCGCCTGCGCTGGAAATCAACAACTCGATTTCATCTATGGATAAAAATTTAGGCAGTACACGGTTCCGTTTTGGTAATTCCAGATTTGCGGTTGGGTTGTGTGTTGTGATTTTTTCCATCATTAAAAACTTATAGAAACCGCGCAGGGCGGATGCCTTGCGGGCGATGGATGATGGTTTGTCCGGCAGGGATGACAGGTATTTTTGAATGGCACTTGTGTCGGCGGTCATTAAGCCACCTGGGATTGCGTCATTCGCCAGGCGCAGGTCAGATTCATAACTGCTGAGAGTTTTTGTGCTGCGGCCACGTTCTGCGGATAAGGCTTCTAAGAATATTTCGATATAGTTCATGTTATGGATACACTACAATTTCGGTCATATGCTGGGTTGGGGCAAATGAAATAATCATCAATATTATTAATATTGCAACCAGAGTCCATATTAAAATTCGTGGGAATTTTGAGTTTCTTTTCTTTTTTAATGGCATTTGTTTGTTCCCCGTATGCTTATATTGTGTCAAAACTGTTCATGAATATGCCAGCCCCAGCAATGATAATAAGAGGTGGCGCAATAATGGATAATACAGGTGGCAGGGTACCCGTCGCACCCAATGCATTAAACATATTTGTCAGGAAATACAGCGCAAAGCAGGTGATGATGCCCAGACTGAATTTTATACCAAAACTGTAATTACGGCGCTGTTTCGTTTGTGAAAAGGCAATCCCCAGTGTCGCCATTGCAAGCATTGTCAGAGGTAGGAATAATAGCGTCCATAATTGGACACGATGGCCGCGGACAGGAACGCCAATTGATTCCATGCGTTTGATAAAGTCAGGCAATTCCCAGAAAGAAATTTGGTCGGGTTGTAGATATCGATCCAAAACCGTTTGCGGTGTAATCAGCGTTTCTTTTTTCCAGTCGCTGCGTTCGGTTGTGCCATCGGAATTCCATATAATTGCATTATGGGCAGATAGACCAATGTCAGATAGTGTAATTGTGTTTGCCTGGATGCGGTTCAATAATTTGAAGTTTGGGGCCTGGGTGTAGATGGTTGCGTTTTCAAAGATTAGGATGTTGCCCGCCTTGTGCATGTTTTTTGCGTTCATGGTGATAAAACCGTTTTCGGATTCTTCGCGTAACCAAATGGTGTCGTCAATCAGGCGAAGGTGGTCAGTTGTAATGTTCTGAACGCTGATGTTTACCGAGTAAGGATTGATTATCGTTGTCGCAAAAACGCCAATTAAAAATGCGCCAACCAGGAATGGTTTTGTTGCCTGGTATGGGGATAGGCCCGCGCTGGATATAATAATGTTTTCACTGGATTTTGTAAGGTTGTATGATGTAAGCAATGTTCCCATGAATACCGCCAGGGGTAAAAACATTGGTACATATTCTAGCAGTCGAACCCAGGATTCGTACAGTGCGGCCAATGCAGTTGGATTTGACGGCAGGCGTTCTACAAATGTGACCGCAAAGATAATGCCGCATACCACCAACATAACAAGACCAACGCCGGAAAAAAACCGACGTAGTAAAAAACGAGTTAAGATATTAATCCTGAACATGTTATGTATAGTATAACGCGAAATTTCATAATTGCAAAATTAAAATGATTTCGTATAATTTGCCAACAATTATATAAAATAGGAAAGTGTTATGGAAAAAAAGCCGATTTCACGCGCGGGGTTTGATGCGCTGATTAAAGAATTAAAGGATTTGCAGGAAAATCAAAGGCCTGAGATTTTAAAGACTGTTCAATGGGCGCGGTCGCTGGGCGATTTGTCGGAAAATGCAGATTATAGCGCGGCCAAGGAAAAACAACGTCAGATTGATGCGCGTATTCGTTTTATTGAAAATGTGATTGAAAATGCTGCGGTGATTGATGTGGATTCGCTGACAGGGAATCGCGTTGTGTTTGGGGCGCGCGTTGTTGCCGAAGATGAAGATGGTAATAAAATGCAATGCCGTATATTGTCTGATATTGAATCGGATGGACGTACGGTGATTTCGTGTACTTCGCCGGTGGGACGTGCAATGATTGGGCGATGTGTCGGTGATACTTGTATCGTAAAATTGCCAGGGGGCGAAAAAGAATACGAAATTTTGTCTGTGTCGTTCAAAGAATAGGGTGCAAAGATGGCTGTGCGTGTTTTGCCAGATTTTTTGATAAATCAAATCGCCGCAGGCGAGGTGGTAGAACGTCCCGCCAGTGTGGTTAAAGAACTGGTGGAAAATGCGCTGGATGCGGGTGCAGACCAGATTATGATTGATGTTGTTGATGGGGGGCGTACCTTAATCAGCATTGTTGATAATGGGTCGGGAATGTCGCGTGATGATTTGGGGCGCGCAATTACACGACATGCAACGTCAAAATTGCCGACAGATGATTTATTAAATATTAACTTTATGGGTTTTCGAGGCGAGGCCTTGCCATCAATTGCGTCTGTGTCTGATATGGTGATTGATACTTGTAATGGAATGGATGCAAATGGTTGGCAGATTGATGCGACAACACATGAAATTAAGCCATCAAACTGGGAAAGTGGTACGCGGATTCGGGTGCAGAATTTGTTTGCGAAAACACCTGCGCGATTAAAGTTTCTGCGTGGTGACCGTGCGGAAATGATGTCTGTGGTCGAGGTGGTAAAGCGACTGGCTATGTCGCGTGCAGATGTGGGGTTTGTGCTGAATAATAAGTGGCGCTTTCAAAAAAATGAAGATTTGATGACGCGTATCGCAGCCGTTATGGGTGATGATGTTGTTGGACGTATGTTAGAAGTAGATGCAACGTCAAGTAGTAATGCAGGAATGAAGTTGACTGGATTTATATCAGAACCAACTTTGAGACGAGCATCCAGTATAGACCAATATCTGTTTGTGAATGGCCGTCCGGTTAAAGATAAAGTGTTGGTTGGGGCGTTGCGTGCGGCATATATGGATGTTATGCATGCGCGTGAATTTCCGTTGTGTGCGCTGTATTTGACGGTGCCGACGGGGGCGGTTGATGTGAATGTGTCCCCCGCTAAGACCGAAGTGCATTTTTTAGAGCCAAATCATGTGCGGTCATTTATTATTAAAACATTGCGGGACAGATTAAGTCGGACGATGGTGCAACCTGTTGTTTCGGCGCCAGTTCAGACTGTGCCAGAGGTGCCAGTTGCGGAAAGGGCGGAACCTGTAAAATTTGATTTTGGTATTCGTCGGGAAATCTTTCAGGTGCGTGATGATATTATGCCAATGCGGCCGGTCGTGCGTGAAAACGTAGAAGTTGAACAGCCGGTAATAGATAATACAATTGTGATTGATTTGCCGTTGGGACGTGTTGTGGGGCAGGTTGGGAATAAATATATAATTGCACAGAAAGACGACAATATGGTTATTGTGGATCAGCATGCCGCCCATGAACGTATTACATATGAAAAATTGCGGGGGCATAAGATTAAGACTCAACCCTTGTTGACGCCGATTGTTGTAAATGTGCGTGCCGAAGATGTTGTGGCGATTTCGTCCGTCGCAGATGAATTAAAGGCATCTGGTTTGACGGTTGGGGAATTTGGTGAAGATGCAATTGCGATTTTTGAAAAGCCTGCCGATTGGGATATGAATTGGGCGGATGTGCTGCGTGCGATTGCAGATGAAGTGCGTGTCAATGGACATTCGGCACAGTTAAATGAACGGTTGCATTTAAAGTTGGCGAACTATGCGTGCCACCATTCTGTGCGTGCAGGGCAGAAATTAGACATGATTCAGATGGATGCACTGTTGCGGGATATTGAAAAAACAGAACGCGCAGGTCAATGCAATCATGGACGACCAGTGTATAAGTTTATTCCGTTAAGTGAAATTGATACCTGGTTCGAACGGTTATAAATTCTTTATTTTTCCTTTACTTTTGCGGTATGATTTACTATTGTCTGGGTATTAAAGACAAGGAGAAATTATATGGAACAGACAATCGATGTTGTTGATACGGCTGCGCAGACGGCACAGGTTGCCCCACAGAATGGTTTCTGGGGGATGGTGTTGTATTGTGCTGTGGTGTTTGGGGTTATTTATCTGTTTATGGTGCGTCCAAACAAAAAACGTATGGCTGAATATCAGAAAATGTTGGATTCATTGCAGGTTGGTAATCGTGTAATGGCGGCTGGTATTTATGGAACTATTAAAAAAGTAAACGAAAAAACAATAGAAGTAGAAGTTGCCAAGGGTGTTGTTATCGAAGTGGCTAAGAACGCCGTTGCATCTGTTGAGTAAGTAAAGGACGGGTTATGTTTAAAAAGTTGGCGATTGTTTTTATTGCAGTCTTTTGTGTGTTGTTGGCTGTGCCAACAATGTCACCAAATTTGGCGCCTTATTTTCCAAAGTGGATTGAACCAATCCCATTAGGTTTGGATTTGAAGGGCGGGGCACAATTGTTGCTTGAGGTGGATACAAATACAATGTTCCAGGAAAAAGCGGAACAGTTGTATGAAGAAACGCGTTCTTCCCTGATTGATAGAAATAAAGGGGTTATTCGTTTCTCTAATCTGCGTAATCATGATGGCGTGGTGTCGTTGGTTGTGCGTGATGAAGATGAAGTCAGCGATGCTAAGGGACGTTTAAGAAGTGCGTTTGGTAATACTGTTGATATTAAGTCTGAGGGCAAAACAATCACATTGTCTTATTCTGATAAACAGAAAGAAGAAATGCAAAAGGATGCCTTGGCGCGCAGTATTGAAATTGTTCGTCGTCGTATTGACGCATTGGGGACAAAAGAACCTTCTATTCAAAGTCAGGGTGGTAAATACATCTTGGTTCAGTTGCCGGGGGTTGATAATCCAGAACGTATCAAAGAATTGATTGGACAGACCGCTAAGATGACATTCCATTTGGTAAATGAATCGGTGTCGGCGGAACAGATTCAGTCTGGACGTGCGCCAGCAGGAACAGAATTCTTGCCTTATATTGATGCGCCAGGTTCTGTTGTGCCGGTCTATAGCCGCGTAGAAGTTTCGGGTGAGTCGCTGAAAGATTCGCAGGCGGATTTTGATCAGCATAATATGCCAGTTGTGTCAACTGTATTTGATGCATCGGGTGCGCGTCGTTTCGCAAAACTGACAACAGAACACGTTAATGAAAGATTTGCGATTGTTCTGGACGGCAAGGTTTTGTCTGCACCAGTTATTCGTGAGCCAATTCCAGGTGGTCGTGGTCAGATTTCTGGTGGATTTTCTTTGCAGGGTGCGAAAGACTTGGCCGTACTGTTGCGTTCGGGGGCGTTGCCAGCACCATTGCAGGTTATTGAAGAACGTACCGTTGGTGCAGGATTGGGGGCGGACACAATTGCCGGTGGTAAAATTGGTGCAATTGCGGGCGTTATCTTTATCTTTATATTCTTGCTGATGGTGTATCGTGGATTTGGCGTGATTGCAATGATTTCGCTGATGGTGAATTTGGGCATGATTGTTGGATTGACTGCATTGTTTGGGGCAACTTTAACTTTGCCAGGTGTCGCCGGTATCGTGTTGACATTGGGTATGGCAGTTGACGCAAACGTGTTGCCGTTTGAACGTATTCGCGACGAAGTGCGTGCGGGAACGCCACCATTGCGTGCGGTCAACCTGGGGTTTGAACGTGCGTCCAAGGCGGTTTTGGACGGAAATTTAACAACGCTGATTTGTGGTTTGGTTCTGTTCCAGTTTGGTGCCGGTCCAATTCGTGGGTTCGCAGTAACATTGTCGATTGGTATTTTGACAACATTGTTCACATGTGTATGTCTGACCCGCGTTTTGGTTGAATGGTACATGAATGGCAAAAACAAGAAAATCGGCTTTGTTGGTGGTAAAAAATAAGATTGCAAAGGGGTAGTATTATGAAATTGCAGGTTATGAAGTTTCGCAAGTTATCGTACATCGTGTCGGGTGCGCTGATTTTGTTGTCGGTGTTGTCGCTGATGTTTCGTGGGTTGAATTATGGTATTGACTTTTCTGGCGGTATCGCGATGGAAGTTAAACCAATTGTTCAGAACTATGGCATTGAACAAATGCGTGAATCTTTGGCAGAATTTAAGCCGGAATTGCAGACCGTTGATGGTGATGCAATATTGATTCGTTTGGGATTGCCAAAAGGGGCGACAGATGCCACGCAAAATGCGCGTGTGGCGGAAATCAAAAACATTCTGGGGGATAACGTAGAATATACCCAGGTTCAGGTCGTTGGGCCAAAAATCGGTGGCGAATTGGTTCGCGGTGGTATTTTGGCAATTCTGTTCGCGTTCGTCATGATGGCAATTTATGTCTGGATTCGATACAAGGGCGGTTATGCCGTGGGTGCGTTTTGTTCATTGTTCTTGGACTTTGTGTTGATGTTTGGGTTCTTTTCAATTACAGGTCTTGAATTTAATCAGACGGCAATTGCGGTTATTTTGACCGGTATCGGTTATTCGATTAACGATAAAATTGTGAACTATGACCGAATCGATGAAAACGTCAAAAAATATCACAAAATGCCAATGTCAGACTTGATTGATTTGTCAGTTAATGAAATGTTACGTCGTACCATGTTGACCAGTGTTTCAACACTGTTGGCGATGATTGGGTTGGCTGTATTTGGTGGACAGATGTTGCGTGAATTTGCGTATGCAATGGGCTTTTCCGTTATTATGGGAACGTTCACCAGTATTTATATTTCTAATATTATATTGTATCACTTTAATTTGCGTGATTCAGATAAATAGATTAGTGCGTGTGCATCATGGGGGGACGGAATATGGGAATAAAAAAGTTTTTTGTTTTTATGACAATAATCCTGGGGGTGGCATATGGTGCACGCGCAGATGGTTTGTTCTTTGAAGATGAACCAATCCAAGATGGATTGCCGGTATTCGAAGTGTCTGAGACATTTGCCGAGATTTATCAGAAATTAGATGATGTAAATTGGGCCGGAAAAAACCTGAATGTGGCAATTGAAAGCTTGGAAAATCTGAATAAATCTGCACATGTGGCAGCAACAGATGAACGAGTCGTGCTGGTGTGGGATGATGATATTGTCGCAAATTTCCCGCGTCCGGCGACAAATGATTGGAATGGCTTTGGTGAAATTACAACTGCACTTATATTAAAGATGCGTGCGTATGATCCGAATTTGCGTCAAATGTCGGAAAGCGAAATGTATCAGGCCGTGGTGGACAGTTTGATACGCGGTGTTGATGAAAATGGACGATATATATTTTCCAAGGCGGCGGAAATTGCCGAAGATGGGCGTTTGTTGACCAGCGTTGGTATTGAAGGTGCGCGTGATGCGCGTGGAAATTTCCGTGTTAATGGGATTTATAAAGGTGCACCGGCTGATATGGCGGGGATTCGTGCGGGGGATTTGATTGAACAGATCAATGGCCGATTCGTTTCTGATATGTCTGATGATGAATTAGCGGCGGTAATGACTGGGTTTAATTCGGGTACGTCTAAGATTCACTTGTTGACCCCGTATGGAAATAAAGATGTTGTGTTGCGTCGTGCAACAATCGTGTTGGCGGATGCTGATGTTGTGCATAGGTCTGATCCAAATGCCGGTGGGTTGTTGGAAATAATTGTGCATAATGTGTCAGATGGTGCGGTCGCAATTGTGAATGAAGCATTGGCGCGCTATGCGGATGTTTCGGGGATAGTCTTGGATTTGCGTGTGGCGGGTGGAGATGATGAACGTGCGGCCGCAAAAATGGCAGGCCTGTTTATCGGCAAGCAGCCTGTTATGCGTATTGTGGAAACTGCTTCTGATGAGGTAGAGGTTGTGCCTGGTGGGGACGCAGTAAGCGATGTGCCTGTGGTTGTTTTAATGTCTGACCAAACACGCGGTACAGCCGAGGCATTAGTGGCTGCATTTTATGAAAATGAACGCGGGGTGTTGGTGGGAACACCAACAGCAGGTTCAGCACGAATTGCGTCACGGATTGATTTGAATAATGGTGGGGCGTTAGAATTGCTGAATAAATCAATCAAAACAGGGCAGGGACGTGTGATTGATGGACGGGGAATTTTCCCGATTGTGTGTCTGTCGAATATTCGTACCAATCAACAGCAAAACGCATTTTTCTTGAATGTGATAAATAATGATTTTAATGCGCGTGATTTTAACAGAGAACCAGATGTTAACCCGAATGATATTCGTCGTGGTTGTCCGGTAATTACAAATGGCGCAGATGAAGATGCGGTGGCAACAGCGGTTTCTGTTAAAATTTTAACAGATAAAAAGGTTTATAACAGGTTGATTGCTGAATAGTTTTATCACATGGGGGTGTGGATATGTTTTTGACAGCGAATAATGAAATTAAATGGCGCAAGATGGGATTGGCGGCATTGATAACAGCGGCGTTGGTGTGGCTGGGGATTGTATGGTTTGATAAGCCTGTGTTTTTATTCTTGCGGGAATTTGATTGCGGATTGTGGAAATATTTGGATGTAATTTTTGATGGCAAGGTTTGGGTCTTTGGTTCGTTTATTGCTGTGCTGGTTTTTTGTGTAAAAAAATGCGTGAAAACAGATTGCAGTTTTGTGAAGTGTGCAAATAGATTGAATTTGCCAGCGTTTGTTCATAACTTTTTGTTGAACATAAAAACTAATAATGCGTTTCTGATATTTTGTAGTGTGTTAGGGGCAGGGGTTATTGCCAAGGTGTTAAAGACGTTTATTGGACGTGCACGACCAATATTTTTTGAAGCATTAGATATGACAGGATTTTTCCCGCCATCATTGGACTGGGCGTTTAATTCTATGCCATCGGGACATACGACGGTTAGTTTTGCGGGGTTGGTTATGGTTGGAATGTTGGCCCCGAAATATAAAGCGCTGACGTGGACGTTGGCGATTGTGATTGGTCTGTCGCGGATTGCGATTGGTGCGCATTGGCCAAGTGATGTTATACTGGGGGCGTTTATCGGTATGGCATTTGCAGATATCGTGAAGTGGAAATTACTTAAAAAATAAAAATCCCCCGTTTGGGGGGTTTTTATGATATAATGAATTGATATGGCGGGGGATAGATATATTTCTGTTGGAAAAAGGGTCAATGGTTTTTCGTTTGCAAACCTGGGGTTGTTCACAGGGTTCGCAGACGGTATTTATAATGCGGTTTATTCATTAGTTATATTGGAAATTTTTAAATCGTCCGCGATTGTTGGTATTTATGTCGCAATTTATTCTGTGTTTTGTTTCTTGGTCGGATTGTTCGCAAATGAAATATTGCGTATGTTTTCCAAGGTCAAGATATTCTATTTTTCATTGATGATGATGGCGGTTTGCTATGCGATGATGAGTTTTTCAATTCTGCCGCGTACGTTTGTTATATTGGACTATACAACCGGGATTGCGATAACGCTTAGTTCCATGTTGATTCCGCTGTTTATGTCTGATTTTTCAAAAAATGTTGGTATGGCACGTTTGAATTCTCGGTACCATTTGTGGTTGAATGTGGGGGCTTTGTTTGCGCCAACGGTTGCTGTGCTGATTGCGAATCATTTTGGAAACAGGGGGGCGTTCTTTGGGTCGGCGGTTATTTATTTAATAGCCTGGTCGGTGTTTAAATATTTCAGAATTGTTCAGGAAGATAAGAATTTACATGCTGTAAATCCGCGAAAAACAGTAAGAGCATTATGGAAGAATACAATTGAATTTTTCAAGTTGCCGGGAATGTTGCGGGCATATTTGGTGAACTTTGGTTATTATTCGTTGCGGGCGATGCGTGTGTTGTATGTGCCGATTTTGGTTATCGAGAATGGTTTTGATAAGGATGTCTTGGGTTGGGTGTTGACATTGGGGATTGTGCCGTATTTGGTTTTAAGTGAATTTATGGGGCGCGCGGTGCGTCGCTTTGGCAAGACAATTTGGTTGGTTCTGGGGTTTGGATCGTTTGCAGCGCTGTCTGCGGTTGCGATGTTTGTGACAGGTGTGCCGCTGTTGGCTATATTTGTTGCGTGGCAGGTGTCGGGTGCGTTGATGGAATCTGTACATGATTTGTTGTTCTTTGATGGGACAACAGTGGCACAACAGTCCAAGTATTATGGGGTATTCAGAACCAGTGTGAATTTGCCAAATGTTATTGCACCAATATTGGCGGCGGCGGTGATATCACTGTTCGGAACGACGGCGGCGGTTTGGACGGTGACGGTCTTTGTCGGGGCGTTTAGTTTGTTGGTCTTGGTCGAAAAGAAAAATAATAAAATCCGTTGATTTTTATGGTTTCAGCATGTATGATTTTCCTAAGAAATAAAGGGGAAAAGTATGGCAAAAAAAGAAGCCGCCAAGGATAGTGGATTGTTCGCAAAAAATCCTGCGTTGGAATCTGCGTTGGCGCAAATTCAAAAGCAATTTGGTAAAGAAGCCATCATGAAAATGGGTGATGGTTCACAACAAAATATTGAGGCGATTTCATCAGGATCGCTGGGGTTGGATATCGCGTTGGGTATCGGTGGTTATCCCAAGGGACGTATTGTTGAAATATATGGCCCGGAATCGTCTGGTAAGACAACGTTGGCGTTGCATGCGGTTGCGGAATCTCAGAAAAAGGGTGGAACGTGTGCCTATATCGATGCAGAAAATGCATTGGACCCAAGTTATGCAAAAAAGTTGGGTGTGGATGTTTCAAATCTGATTATTTCTCAGCCAGATTCCGGTGAACAGGCATTGGAAATTGCAGATACGCTGATTAAATCTGGTGCGGTTGATGTTGTTGTTATCGATTCTGTGGCTGCGTTGGTACCAAAGGCAGAACTGGAAGGAAATATTGGCGATTCGTTCGTTGGTACAACCGCCAGATTGATGAGCCAGTCTTTGAAAAAGTTGGCAGGTTCTGTGTCGCGCAGTAATACATTGCTTATCTTTATCAACCAGATTCGTATGAAGATTGGGGTTATGTTTGGTAATCCTGAAACAACATCGGGGGGTAATGCGTTAAAGTTCTATGCGTCTGTGCGCCTGGATATCCGCCGTACAGGTCAGATTAAGGATAAGGAAAATATTATCGGTAATGAAACCCGTGTTAAGGTGGTTAAGAATAAGGTGGCGCCACCATTCCGTACGGTTGATTTCAAGATTATGTATGGCGAAGGTATTTCACGCATCAGCGAAATCTTGGATATGGGTGTGAAATATGACTTGATTGAAAAGGCAGGCAGTTTCTATTCGTATAACAGTGAACGCATGGGTCAGGGTGAAGCGAATGCGCGTCAATGGCTGAAAGACCATGAGGATGTGCAGAAAGAACTGTTGGATAAAATCATGGCGCGTGCATCTGGTATTGCCGAAGAAATGACAACGGGTCCAATCGATGATGACGATGATGTAATGGGAGATGTTGAAGAATAAAAAATACCCCCGGTCTTTGTGGCTGGGGTAATTTGTAAATAATAGAAAAGGAATGAATATGAATATTGATAGGGCATGGGCATTAACAAAAATCTTTTTCCAATCGCATGTTTTTAATTGGCCGTGGCGTTCGCGTGAACATCGTCGCGATGTTAGAACAAATGTTTTGTCGCGTGTGGCACCAGAATATTTTAAGCGTTATTTGCCAGCAGTTAAGAATGTGGTTGAAGGGCCAGTTATTAAAGATGATAAAAATGAAAAGATTTTTACAATCTGGCAACAGGGTGAAGAAAATGCGCCAGAATTGGTTAAGTCTTGTTTCCGCAGTATCAGAAAGCACTGTAAACAGGAATTGGTGGTGCTGGATGATAGTAATATTTTTGACTATATCACATTGCCCCAGGTGATTGTGGATAAGTACAAGGCGGGTAAAATCAGACGTGCGCACTTTGCAGATATTTGCCGTGTGGAATTGCTGTATCAATATGGTGGAATTTGGCTGGATTCAACAGATTTTGTTGTTAGTCCAATTCCAAAGTGGATTATTGATCAGGATTTCTTTATGTATTTGGTGGGCGATAAAGTTGGGCAAAAGTATATGTTCTGTCAGAACTGCTTTATTCGTGGACGCAAGGGGTCGTATTTGCTGGGCGCATGGCGGGCGATGATTTTGGACTACTGGATGCATGAAAATAAAAGTTTTGATTACTTTATGCATCAGATGTTGTTCCAGACGTTGGTTCAAAATGATGAACGGGCGAAAAAGTATTTTGCTGAAATGCCACATGTTGATCAATACCCAACGCATACATTATGGCATGAATATAAATTTCAACCATTTGATCAGAAATTGTTTGATGAATTGACGGCAGATGCGTTCTTTCAAAAGACCGCGTATGCAGATGCACCGCGTGCAGGGACATTTTCACAGGCAATTTGTGACATGAATAAATAATATATAATCAAATCAAGGGGGGCGGGATGCCTGCAATTTCAGTTATTATACCAATTTATAATGTTGAAAAATATTTGCGCAGATGTCTGGATAGTGTAAAAAATCAGACATTCCAGGACTGGGAAGCAATTTGTGTTAATGACGGCAGCCCAGATAATAGTGCAGCAATTTTGGCAGAGTATGCGGCACAGGATGCGCGTTTCAAAATTGTTGATAAGGAAAATGGTGGACTGTCTGATGCGCGTAATGCGGGTATGAAGATTGCAACCGGGGATTACATTTTGTATCTGGATAGTGATGATTTTATTCATCCACAAACAATGGAAATTGCACATACGATGGCTGTGCGTGATAAATCTGATATTGTGTCGTTCACATATGATAGAATTTATCGTCCGCAATTGATGGTGCGTCATTTCTTGAAAATGGATACAGATAATGTTGTGCCATGTCGTATGCATAAGAAATATAATTTGGCACGGATTCCAACATTGGTGACAGATGATGTCTATGAATATGCGACCGAACGTACACACAATGCACCAGGAAAAAAGAAAAAATGGCTGATTAAGCATTGTCAGGTGTGGAAAAATTTGTATAAACGTGAATTGATTGCTGATATTCCGTTTATCAAAGGAATCTTGTTCGAAGATTTCCCATGGTGGAGTGAGGTTATGTTGCGTAACCCGCGTACAACAATTGTACCGTTGCCGCTGTATTTCTATATTCCTAATTTCGGCGGTATTGTATTAAGCGCAAAGCAGTTGCGTATTATGCAGAGTTTGTGCACGGGAATTCGGACAGCCTTTTTGAAATATCAGAAGTCTGCAACACCGCACCAGATGAAAAAATGGTCGGAAAATTTCCAGTGGTATTTTATTAACTGGGCATTTCGTAAATTAAAATATGTTGAAAGTAACGATGAACGTGTTGCAGCGCAGGAATGTTTTCGTGAATTGGAACGAATCGGTGCGCTGGACCGTCCACCATTCAAATGGGCAAAAAAATTGCGTGTGCAAATTTGTGACTTTATCAAGACTTGTCGTGTTGATGCATAATTAAAAACCGCCAATCGGCGGTTTTTATTTTTCAAATTGAGATTTGTCGGGAAAGCGTTCCTTTATAAATTTTGTGTTGTTGCGCAAGATTGTTTCGTCTGAGTCGCGACTGTCGTTAATACAAAATATTGGTGCGCGTAGCAGGGCGTTTCGTGCGCGTGATGCGTCGGTGCAGACAACTGGGGACTTTGTTATCCAGGGTGCGAAAATTGTGTTGTAGACAAAGTTGATAATTTTATGACGTGAGTGTTTGCGGGCGCGTGAATGGATGAATACAGCATGATTGCTTATTAAATCGTACAGATTGAACATCCAACGCTGAACTTCGTTATTTGTTCGGAATTTGTTGCGAATTTGTTCGTCTATTAAGCCGGTAATAAGTGGGTGGTTGCGACATTCAATCCATGATGATTTTATGTATGGGTCAATACCGTGCGAAGGTCGATATTTGTATGCAGATTTCCCAAAAACAGTATCAATAATTTTAGCAGAAAGAATAAGCGTTTGACTGTATTCGTCTACGCGGGTCATCCATTCGCCTATGTTTTTGGAATAATGTGCGTGGTTGCTGAACCGTACCAGTGCGCGACCGTGTTTGTCATAAAAATAACTGGGGGACAGGGGACGGTTAAAAAACATGTCGTCGTTCATCAATAAAAAGTGTTCGGATAGGCCCGGAATATTCGGGATGCACATTTCAATCGCAGTCGCGTTAAATGTTGGCAGGGCATCGTGTGGTATAATTTGTTCGTGTGGAACAATTGTTATTTTTGGATGATTTGTATTTAGCCACTTAGGAATTTGACCAAATCCTGTAATAATATAAATATGATTTACCCAAGGCGCGAATTTATCAACGCTGCGCAGGGAATACAAAAATTCGCCGTTGTCGCGCCAACGTGCCTCAATCGCGGCGTCTTGATAAACGTTTTTTTCGCCACGAATTATTTCCAGCCATTTATCTTTTTGTGCGCGCCACTTTTTGTCGTTGTCGTCAACCCACAGGTATACAATGTCTATTTTCATATCCGGTGTCATAATTTTTATATTCCTGATTTTTGAAAACGTGTTGGTATTTTTACAATGCGTTTAATTCCCAGCATGCCAGGTTTGTCCCACGCATAGATTGGGCGGAAGATGCGCTGCATTATGCGTGCGATTTTTAGCCAACTTTCCCCATGTGCAGGGCGACGGGACACGTCATTGATTGTGCCATTGCCACGGCGTTTCAGGTGGTTTACCCAGTCTGCACCACGGGCAGATGCCTTGGCCACCAGCATGTCCATATCGACCGCGCCAAAGTGTAATAAATATAAATTTGGATCAATGTGGAAATTGTGGCCGTGGATGCTGTGGAAACCGCTGCCCCAGCGGACAGGACGATTTATAACAACAGGCTTGGTATAGCGTGTTGACAGCAGGGCGTATGCGCGCTGGGACAAAAATGGTTTGGATGTATCTAATGGTTTTTCGTGCGCCATGTGTTGTCCAACATCCAACCCCAGGCCAGACAATGTAGTGTTTATTTTTTTGTTCGATAAATAGTTCGCCAGGCTGGTGTTCAGGGCAGGATCAACCATTAAAAATTCGTCGCAGTCACATCCGATAACAATGTCATATGTTTTTAATAACTTGTTTGCTAAATCGGACATTTTCCCAATGCGATATTTGTCGCCCGCTGCGCGTGACATGTCGGTGTGTGGTAATTTTGTTATGTGCGCGGCATCTGCATTTGGGGGTGTTTCCTGGTCTGTGCCGTCCAGATAGATGTATAGATTTTCTGGGCCGATTTGGTCGCCATAATATTTTATCCAGCGGGATAAAAAGAATGTGTCGTTTCGTGCCATTGTTATTGCAGCAATTCGTTTTGTCATGTTATTTATGTCCCTTGTGTAAATATTTGTGGGTTATGTGTTTAATATTTCTGATTATGATTTTAATTGGATTCCGTGTTAAAAGCCAGTTAATATATTCATCGCCATATTGCATCTGTGCAGCACGCAATATCGCGTTGTGTGCC
Organism: Alphaproteobacteria bacterium; assembly: GCA_046882065.1. Classification (GTDB taxonomy): domain Bacteria; phylum Pseudomonadota; class Alphaproteobacteria; order Rs-D84; family Rs-D84; genus Enterousia. The sequence goes on from JBKSMY010000011.1 coordinate 17,016, forward strand.
GTCGTGTCGGTGTGGTTTAATACATATAGAATTTGTCCGCCCAGTGCGCCATTGTGGCGAATAAATGCGTCCTTTTTAATGAAGGGTATGCCCGCAAGAAAGGCTTTTGCCACGCCGTTATAAATATCGCGGTTGAATACAGAATACAGACCGCACCAACGCAGACCGTTGTCGGATACCATATGAGACAGACCCTGTTCATATTGGATTGTTATTTGGGTTTTGCTGATTAGTTTGGTAATGCTGCGCATGAAATCATCGAACCATTCACTTTGGAATACTGTTGGGTGCAGACCGATAAACCAAGATTGAATGTGTGCGCGTGTTTTGTGACGCTTTTGCGCCATGCCAAATGCGTCGCATGGCATTGATTCCATGCGGTCAAAGTATGGCGTCATGTCGAACAAGGGGCCGTATACGGAATCGTTGGTCAAATACATAAAGTCGTAATCTGATATTTCCAGATTTTCTGTTGCCCAGATGTATGCGCGTTTGTATGAGCCGAAATCGTATTCGCCGTGGCGTATGCCAATCGTGTGTACGCAGTATTTTTGGACTTTTTTTAATTCAGATGCAGGTGTGTCTGAATCCATACACAGAACTATATCACCAAATTTTGATAGGCTGTGCACATAAAAAACAAGCGCATCGTCGATAATGCCAGATTTGCTATAGCCCGCAAATAGAAATAGGCGTTTTGGTTTCATTGTGATAGTTTTTTTTCTAATAATAGTTTATAATACGCATAACTGATTTGCAAGATATTAGGGGGGGGTATGAAATCAAATTTTTATACTGCGCGAAATTATGAAAAACATTTGAAGCGCCATGTGTCGCAGGTTAAAAAGCGCAATGATATGAATGTTGAGGTCGTAGATTCTGGTAAATTTATCGTTGATGTTAAGACAGGGGCGTTTGGGGTTTTTGACAAGTGTGGAAAATTGGTGCGTTCTTCGTTGCAATGGCGTGGAAATAAATCTAACTATGTCCCACATGGCGCAGAAAGTCGTGCTTCGTGCGATTTTTGTGATTGTGATGCGGTGTTTCTGGGAAATGCATATCGTCATTTTGGACATTTTATAATCGAACATTTAAATCGCGCATGGGGGTTGGACAAGTGCCCAAATAAAAATGTTAAATATGTTTTTGTTGATAATAAAAATATTGGCGCCAAAGCATGGTTGTTTGATTTTATGGAAATGTTGGGAATTGCGCGTAAGGATGTTTTGATATTGAATCAGTCAATGCAATTTAGACGTGTTTTTATTCCGACGCAATCTTTTAATAATTCTGGAAAATGGTGGGCGCAACAATTTGTTATCCCGTTTGATAAAATGCGTGAAAATGTCCATACAGATAAAGTTTGGGATAAAGTGTATGTGTCGCGCGCAAAATTGGCAGAAAATATGCGTACATATGGGGAAGAGGCTGTACAGAACATATTTGAAAAAAATGGTTTTCATGTTATTTATCCTGAAACATTGCCGTTGGCGCAACAAGTGGCTATAATCGGAAATGCGCGTGTTCTGGCGGGGTGCGCAGGAACTGCGTTGCATTTGGCGTTGTTTATGAAATCCGGTGGTCGGGTAATTCAATTAAATCGTACAAATGCAATTAAAGATAGTGGTGAATTACAATATCGTATCTGTCAAATGCGGAATTTGGATTTTGATGTCGTGGCGGCTTCGGTTGAAGAGTTTAAATCGCATCATGGTGGCACGCATGCACCACAAATTATAGGTGTAAATGAAAACCTGAAAAGATTTTTTGATGACAATAATTTTGAATATACAGATGATGATTTGATGATGGATGAAAATGCACTTGTGCAGTACAGGGCGCAGTTAGAAATCTTTTGTCAGTCGCATGGTGGGCAATTTAAACAGAAATTTAAAAGAATATGCGTTAAACTGGTTACCTGTCTTGTCCCAGGGCGTGTTGTGCGGGGACGTGTCAGAAAATGGTTAAAGGAACATTGGTAAAAATCCCGCCATTTGGCGGGATTTTTATTCTTCGACGTGTTTCTTTAATTTTTTACGCGTGTTGCTGTCCAGTTCGCGTTTGCGCAGACGGATGGTGGCCGGTGTGACTTCGACCAATTCGTCATCCAGGATATAGGACAGCGCTTCTTCCAGTGAAATGCGACGTGGTGGTGCCAGGAACAACTTTTCATCCGCCGTTACCGAACGCATGTTTGTTAATTCTTTACCTTTGACTGGGTTTACTTCCAAATCGTTTTCTTTGCTGTGTTCGCCGATAATCATACCCGAATAGACTTCGGTCTGTGGATCGATGAACAATGTGCCGCGTGGTTGCAGGTTGAACAACGCATATGTTGCAGCGTTGCCTTTTTCCATAGATACCAATACGCCTGGGCGATATTGCTGAATCGCGCCACGGTACAGGTCGTATTTATCAAATACGCGGTTCATGATGCCGGTGCCGCGCGTATCTGTGCGGAATTCAGATAAATAACCAATCAGACCGCGTGATGGGGCGGAAAATACAATGCGTGTTTTGCCAGCACCTGATGCCTTCATTTCGGTGATGGTTGCTTTGCGCTTGGTCATCTTTTCAATTACAACACCCGAAAATTCGTCGTCAACGTCGATAACAACGTCTTCGATTGGTTCTAGTTTATTGCCGTTTTCGTCTGTGCGCATAACTACGCGTGGACGGGAAACAGATAATTCAAAGCCTTCGCGACGCATTGTTTCAATTAAAATACCCAACTGCAATTCGCCACGACCAGATACTTCGAATGCTTCGTTATTTTCGCTTTGTTCGACCTTTAATGCGATGTTTGTTTCGGCTTCTTTGAATAAGCGTTCGCCAATCATGCGTGATGTTAATTTTTTACCTGATTTGCCCGCCAAAGGTGAAGTGTTTACAAAGAATGTCATTGTCAGGGTTGGTGGGTCGATTGGCATCGCAGGGATTGGTTCAGAAACACTTGGGTCACACAAGGTGTCCGCCACGGTTGCGCGTGTGAATCCTGCGACAACAACAATGTCGCCTGCGGATGCGGTGTCGCGTGAAATCTTTTCAACACCACGATGTTCGATGATTTTTGTAATTTTTGCGTTTTCAATGAATTCGCCGTTGCGGTTGATTGCCTTGACTGATTGGCCAACGCGAACCGTGCCAGATTCAATTTTTCCCGTCAAAATACGACCAACGTATGGGTCGGCCTCTAATGTTGTGGCCAGCATTGTAAATGGAGCATCCAACTGACAACGTGTGCCATTGCAATCAGGGGCCGGAACATGGTCAACAATCAATTGGAATAATGGGGTTAAATCTTTGCGTTCGTCATTCAAATCGCGTACCGCCCAACCGTCGCGTCCGACAGAATACAGATATGGGAAATCCAGTTGGGAATCGGTTGCACCCAGTTTGTCAAACAGGTCAAATGTTTCAGACAAAACTTCGTCTGGGCGGGCGTCTGCACGGTCGACTTTGTTGATGCAAACAATTGGACGCAGACCCAGTTTTAGTGCCTTGGATAATACGAACTTGGTCTGGGGCAGGGGGCCTTCGGCGCTGTCAACCAATAATACTACGCCGTCAACCATAGATAAAATACGTTCCACTTCGCCACCAAAGTCAGCGTGTCCCGGCGTGTCAACGATGTTAATCTTGTATTCGCCCCACTGGATGGATGTTGGTTTTGCGGAAATGGTAATGCCGCGTTCGCGTTCGATGTCGCCACTGTCCATTACGCGTTCATCAACGCGTTCGTTTTCGCGGAATGTGCCCGCCTGTTTTAGCATATTGTCAACCAATGTTGTTTTGCCATGGTCAACGTGTGCAATAATTGCAATATTGCGAATTTTCATCTGTTTGCCCCATAATTTTATGTTTAATCGGGTAAAGGGTACACCTGTTTATATGAATTTTCAACTTTTTTATGTGCAAATATTGACATTTGTTGTATTTTGTCTATATTAATTGGTGTGAGTTAGTTATAACAAAGGAGTTTGAAATGAGGTTAGTATATGAGTTTAATTTGGATGGCGCGAAGTTAATGCTGCGTCATTTGTGTGATAAAGTAAACGGTAATGATAAGTTAATAAAGGAATACTTTGTCATTGCGGGGCAATTGTTGGCTGCGATTAAAAACGCTAAGAGCAAGTCGCGCAAGCAGAAGTTGCGTCGTGCCTATAACGAATTTTCGGAATCCAAGATTGTGCCACTGGGGGGTAATAAATTTGATTTGCAGGGCTATAATGCGGGTATGGCCACGCGTGCGCAAAATCATGCCAAGGTTTTGCAGGGGCGTGCGATGCTGGAACGTTTGGTATTGTCCAGATAGCAAATTTTTGATATAATTGCGCCAGGCAGAAAAGGAAAATAAAATGATTGATTATAACGCAACATTGCAAAAGTTTTTTGACGAGGTTGTCTTGTTCTTGGAAAAACGTAAGTCGCATGCCAAGGACGAAGTGGAGCAAAAGCGCATTATTGAAGCCATGGCCGTGGTGCGTGCAGTTGCAGTAAACCCAAAAAAGTATGCGGACTATGATGCGCGTGTGAAAGATGGTTTGGAAAGAATGGATCTGGCTGATGCATTCATGCCAACCCCACGTGATAACAGCGCATATTTGATTTATAATAAGGTGTTGTGGAATATGGCAAAGTTGCACAGTCAGTTTAACTGGGAACGGGGCAAAGCGCAAAAGGTTTTGTTAAATGCGTTAAAACAGATGAAGTACAAAAATGCAACTAATATTTTGAAAGATTTCTATTTCCCATTTGTAAGTCCGGAAAAGTATGCGGTGAAAAAAGATTCAAAGACACGTTAAGAAAAAAGAACAGGCGATAAAATTTATCGCATGTTTTTTTGTTTAA
>JBKSMY010000012.1:0-16700 GCA_046882065.1 Alphaproteobacteria bacterium
AATCTGTTAATTGCATTTGCTGGCGAATCCCAGGCACGCAATCGTTATACAATGTATGCATCTGCCGCCAAGAAAGAAGGTTTTCAGGCAATTTCAAAAATCTTTTTAGAAACAGCCGACCAGGAAAAAGAACACGCATCACGTTTGTTCAAATTTTTGGAAGGGGGCGAATTAGAAATCACTGCATCTTTCCCTGCGGGTAAAATTGGCACAACATTGGAAAATTTGCAGGCTGCTGCCTATGGCGAACACGAAGAAAATACAGAAATGTATCCTAAATTCGCGCAAATTGCTGCCCAAGAAGGTTTCCCTGCGATTGCAGAAATCTTGAAAAACATTGGTTATGCGGAACGTTATCATGAATCTCGTTTCCGTGCATTGGCAGACGCAATCGAAGACGGCACATTGTTCAAACAGGACAAAATCGTAATGTGGCGTTGCACAAACTGCGGCATGTGGCACATCGGCAACGAAGCACCAAAAGTATGCCCAGCATGTTTGCACGAACAGGGCTATTTCATCAGCGAAGGTACAATTTCACGCTGTGATACTAACGAAGGCTTCTGTGAATACAGCGTTATCGACGACTAATTCACGTTGATTCAATAAAAAATCCCGCCATTTGGCGGGTTTTTATTTTTCCATATCGTCCAATATTCGGTTTAACAGTCTTATCGAACTGTTTGTGCACCCGCGTCCGCGCCATGTCAGTAATTCTTCGCCGGTTTCTTGGTCTGCAATTGAAACATTAAAATTCCACCACCAAAAACCGTTCAGCGCGCACCATACCGGTCGGAATGTTTCGCTTCGTTCTGAAACCTTGACGATATAACGGGCGTTGTTTGGTATCATGGTTTTATCAACATCAATGCTGCTGGCGCCATCTTTCATGTTTTCGTTGGAAGTTGCCTTGCCAACAACGATCTTATAACCACGCGATTCCATGGATTCCTTGATACTGCGTCGCATAGAGTATCCGCCACGATCAGCATAAAACACCTCACTCGTGTCCAATGTATTTGGCTTTACATAGACGCTGTTACAGCCACATAATCCTGCCAACACAACAAATGTATAAAATGATTTTGTCATAATATATCTCCTGCTGAATTTTAGTTTAATCCAAAAACAATTGTATTGCGACGGAAAAATAACCATGATTATAACTTCTGGACAACAGATTTTTATGCGTGTACAATTAACCTATGAAAATATTACATAAAGTTAGACACTCGAACGGTATTCGCAGTATCTATTGCTGTGGTGTCAAAATTTGGTCTTATGACAGTCGTAATCGCGCCCGTCCTTTTCGGCGTTTGAAACAGCGTGTTTTTATTTATGATGATAATGGCGAACGCGAAATATTTTATTATTATCAGTTGCCGGACAATATCGATATCGTGGGTTCTGGCAGAAATAATACGGTTCGCATTCATCGCGGCTTGCGTGCGCGTAATGTGTGTTTAAGGTTTGATAAACGTACGGCGGACAATCTGTGTGTGTTGGACGATTCTGGCGATTGTGATGGCCTGGACGTTTTTATTGTTTTTCAGGCGGGGCATGGCAATACGATAAAAATAGGGCGACGCACAGTAATAAACGGTGCAAAAATATGGCTTGGCAACGGCAGCGAATTGATTATTGGAAATGATTGTATGTTGTCTTATGAAATAATGATACGCACAACAGATGGTCATGCGATTATGGACAATGCGACTGGGGCGATAATTAACAATCAAAAAAATCCATGTGTTATTGGAAATCATTGCTGGTTGGGTTTGCGTACAATCGTGAATAAAAACGCCCAAATCCCAGATAATACAATTGTTGCCAGCGGAACTGTCTTGACTGGACGTTTCCAGGACGAACACACTATTATTGCTGGTAATCCTGGGCGCGTTATTAAATCCGGGGTGTCTTTTTCAGATAAATCCATTTTTGAATTTGAGTGCTAAAAAAACCGCCATTTGGCGGTTTTTTTACACATAACTTTTAAGCGCGATGTATATCTGTCCAGAATCCGTTTTAATCAACGTTGCAGATACTTTGTCTGCATTATCGGTCTGTTGTGCGCGTGCCAGTATTTTATCAAAACTGCGCACGAATTGTGTTGCCTGGGAACGAAATACTGCGTCGCCCTTTAACATTTCTTTGACACGTTTTTTGTCCGCTGCGTTCAGCATTTTTGCCAACCATTTAGAGAATATGGTTGTGTCACCGCTGTGATATTTTTTCCATACGACATCTGGAATCTCTGCGCCTGCTGCGCGTGTCAGATCCATCGCCTGTTCGTGCAGTTTTTCGAACATTTTATCGCTTTGTGCCAAGAAGTCTTGGCTGCTGATATGTCCAAAGGTTTCTGTTGGTGCAGATTTGATAGCGTCCATCGGTGCTGATGCACGCGCGACCATCATCTGTTTGTTCAAGGTCTGCATTGTATTAACGGCCTTGGCGTAATCAGACATCAGGTCAATCATCTGCTGACGTGATGCGCCGGCCAAATCTTCCAATTTTACTGCGGAATCAGAAATCGCAGTCGTTGATTCTGCGACTGTGGTCTTCATCTGATTTAATTTTTCGTTCAGACTGCCTACAATCTGCTCTAATGTTTGGCTGGCTTCGACGCTGCCGCGCGACAAATCGGGCAGGGCAGAATAATATTTTTCAATTAACGCCGACAATGGTTGCAGTTGTGCGGTCGTTTCTGATGACATCTTAATCAGATTTTCAGATTGTCCCGACAGTTGTGTGTGCGCAGTATTCATTTCAATCAATGTTTCGCGTACGCCGGTTGCCATCGCGCGCACAGATTCGCTAAATGCGCCGGCGGCTGTCTTGGTGTTCTCCAAGGTTGCGTTTGCAACACCTGACACTGTTTTAAGTTCAGAAACAACGCCTGTTGCGAATTCTTTAATTTCGCTGTCAAAGCGATTGGTTAACGTTGCCAGTTCTGTTGAGATGCCGCGAACAGAATTTTCTGTGCTAGTGGCTGTGGACATCAGTGTTTCAACCGCGTCTGTCAGGCGGCGTGTATGTCTGTCGATTGACGCTTCTGCCAATCGTACCTGGCCTGCAACAACGTTTGCGGTATTGGTCAGCGTATTCATTTGGCTGGTTAATTGTTTCTTGGATTGCTTGCTAAATTCTGCCAGTTTGTCCAGGTGTCCATCCAACAGTCTGTCATTGCGTATCATTACATCTTCATAGTTTGTTGCGGACGTTTTTACTTCGTTAAATCCTTCTGCTACAGATTTATGCAATTCGGTCAGTTTGTTCTGCAATGTGTCGGTATCGCCGGTCAGATTTTTCATTTGTTCTGTGTTGGCATTGAATTGTGTTCCCAAATGTTCAGACAAAGACTTGCTGCTGTCAATCCATGCGTCGATTTGTGATTGTATTTGTCCTGTACGTTCAGTTGTATCTTGTGCTGTTTGGTCAATTCGTGCCAGCAAATCATTTACTGTATTTGAAAATCTGTCGGTTGAATTTTCGACATCTGTCCATGATTGTGACTCTACGATTTGTCCCAGCCCTGCGACGGTGTTATCCAGGCGTCCCGACATATTCGCAATCTTTTTTGTTGCGTCATCCGCGTTTGCGACCAGTTTTTCATTCTGCTCGGTCAGAATTTTTTTCAGTTCATCGGCCGATGCAATTTGCGCATTCAATGTATCGCGCATTGTTTGGAAGCTTTGTTCTATTTTGCCGATTTCGTCCGCCAACAGCGTGTTCAGCACGCGTACAGCATCTGCGATTTTGGCGCGTTCGGGGCGCGTCATAATCATCAGCAAAGATTCCATAACCTTTTGCGATTTTCTGGACACAAAAAACAAAACGCCCAAAGTGATCATCAGCAATCCGCCTAATATTGCGCCACCAATCAATAAAACCTGTGTGATTTCCATTCCTTCCCCCTGAATCCAAATGCATATTTTTATATAACTTGCAGTTCACATGGATTTATACTAAAATCCAATTAACAATGCAAGGGCATAAATGGTAAAAAAACGTAGTCTTTCACCAGAACAAGATCGTGCTGCGAACCCGCGTGAAAATGTTTGGGTTCAGGCGAATGCGGGTACCGGAAAAACCAGTGTTCTGGTCCAGCGTTTATTGCGTATTTTATTTCGTACGCCCGACTGTGGTTCGTCTGGTATATTATGTCTGACGTACACAAATGCCGGGGCTGGCGAAATGCGCAATCGAATATTGGCCGCTTTGCGTGATTGGGCGACGGCGACTGACGCAGAATTGATTGAATTGTTAGATGGCGTGGCAATAAATAGACCTGTGACATCGGATGATATTGCGCATGCGCGTGAAATCTTTTTCAAATTCATTGATGCGCCCGAGATTTTAAAGATAAAAACCATTCACGGTTTCTGTGAAGAGATTTTACACCGTTTCCCGATTGAGGCAGGTTTGTCTCCGTCATGGACATTGGTGTCAGATTCTGCCCAGCGTCTTTTGCTGCAAGATGCGTTTAATAATTTGATTAATTCGCCGAAAAATGACGGACGAATTTATGATGCTTTTTCGCATATAGTGGGGCGCGTGTCCGAAACGTATTTGACGGACCTGTTGGGGATATTAAGTGGCCAGTATAAACAATTTTTTCAAGTTGAAAACCTTGATAAATATCGTGAATACTTTATTGATACGACGGCAAAATACTTAAAACTCGGTAATCCGCCATCTGTGCATTTTGACCCGGCTGAACTGCGAAAAATCATTGATTTGGCAGAAAATGAACAAAATATCGCAAAAAAGCCGGTAAAGTACTTAGACGAAATTATTAACTTAACGAAACAGTACATTGATACGACTATTGATTTTGAAAAATACAAATCTGCGTATTTAACTGCGGCTGGCAACAAAAAATCTACCGTTTCAAAAAAGGATTATTTGGTCGCTGAACAAGAACGGGTATATGAACTAAATCAGTACAATGCAAACCAAATGCTGTTTAATGATACGGTTGCATTATTTGATTTGTCTGCGGCGTTTGCGGACGAGTATAAGCGCATAAAGCGCGCCCGCAATTTATTAGATTTTGAAGATTTGATTTTATATACACGCAAACTGTTTTCTGATTCCGCGACAATGGGTTGGGTTTTATCGCAATTGGATTTGTCTTTGTCGCATATTCTTGTGGACGAAGCCCAAGATACATCGCCCGCCCAATGGGATATTTTGCGACTGTTGTCTGGTGATTTTTTTGCAGATGGTGACACGGCTGAAACGCCACATTCTTTGTTTGTTGTAGGTGACACAAAACAGTCTATCTATGGCTTCCAAGGGGCAGATCCGCGCGCCTTTGCACTCAGTCGTGACGCGATATCTGAACAAATTGCCGAAAATATGCGTACAATTGCGGAAATCCCATTGGCGCAAAGTTTCCGTTCAACTGCACCTATATTAAAAACAGTCGACAGATTTTTTGCGGATGACGGTGTGATTGCCGCGTCTGGATTTGCGAATAACGAACATAAATGTTTTCGCACATCTGCGCCTGGTGCGGTAGAATTACATAAATTGACGGCAAAAATGGAATCAGAAACAACGCTGCTGCAGTATATTGATGGAATTGCAGACAGAATAAAATCGCTGATTGATTCCGGAAAATTTGCTGCACGCGATATTATGGTTTTGGTCCAACAGCGTAATCCAATAGCATCGCCATTAACAATCGCATTAAAACGCCGTGGCATTGATGTCGCGGGCAGTGATCGTATTGTTTTACCCGACTTTCCGGCGGTGCGCGACATGTTGAATTTGGTGCGTTGGTGTTTGAATGTGTCAGATGATTATAGTTTATGTTGTGCGTTAAAAAGTCCGCTTTTCTATCTGAATGAACGTGATATTTTTGATTTATGTAAAATTAAAAACGATATAAATCTGGAACGCCGTCGCACTAATCCAGACGCCCAACCTATTACAGTTTTCGAGGTTATCAAGGATACCAACCCAAACATTTATTCACGACTGTCCGACATAAAGGATTGGTCTGATAATATGGCTCCGTATTCGTTTTTTGATCGCGTATTGAACACCGATGGGGCATATAAAAAATTTATTTCGGCGCTGGGGTCCCAGGTTATTGATCCGTTGGCTGAGTTTATGACAATCTGTTTGGCTTATGAACGCACCCAGCCTGGCACATTATATCAATTTTTAAAATGGTTCATTACAGGCGGCAGCGAGATTAAGCGCGACATGGATGCGTCAAACGGCGTGCGTATTGTCACCGTACATGGCAGCAAGGGACTGGAAGCCCCCGTTGTATTTCTTGTTGATACTGTGCGTACCCCAAAGTCTGAAAACATCTTGCCTATTTCATCGGGTGACATGCCTGTATGGCTGTGGGCACCACGCGGTGATGCCAGCGCGGAACGTCGCAACGCATCTGATGCTTTGATGCGTATTCGCATGGCGGAATATTATCGTCTTTTGTACGTTGCTATGACACGCGCGCGTGATGAATTGTATATTTATGGCTATACACCAAACAAAAATGCGTCCCAGGATGCGTGGCACACACAATTGTGGCGTGTTTTAGCGGGCGACACGCAAAACGACTATATCAGGATAACCAATGACGACATTGCATAACATTTTATCGACATATGATAGCGCACAGCATGCCACGGCGCATGGAACGCAAATGCATGCGCGCCTGCAGCGTGTTGTAATTGATGGTGATAATACGCGCGGCGATATGGATTTGGTAAGTCAGGTGCGTGCAAATAGTGCCTTGTTGCCATTCTTTGGTCCCAACTCTATGACCGAAGTCCCCATTGCCGGCACAATAAACAATCGCTTTGTCAGTCGTCGCATAGACAGGCTGGTTATTGACGATGTTAACAAAACGATACGGATTTTAGATTATAAAACCGACACCGATCGCATTGTATATCATGATAAATACATGATTCAGTTGCGTGAATATGCGGTCCTGTTGCGTGCGATATACCCAGGTCATAAAATCACGGCACACATATTGTGGACACATGATTTTTCGCTGGAAAATGTACCTGTAAAGTCGCTATAATCAGGGCATGTTAATTGGTTTAAATATTTCAAATATTGTATTGATTGAAAAACTGAATTTAGAATTCGGCGCGGGGCTAAACATCCTGACTGGCGAAACGGGCGCAGGGAAAAGTATTTTGTTGGATGCGCTGTCTTTGGCATTGGGGGCGCGCTCTGACGTTGGTTTGATACGTCATGGTTGCGATATGGCATCTGTCGTTGCAGAATTTGATTCTGCACCTGACGCCGCGACTGAGGTATTATCGGAATACGATATTGATTGCGCCGACGGCCTGATATTGCGTCGCACGCTGACCACAGATGGCAAGAGCAGGGCCTGGATAAACGATACGCCTGTATCTGTTAAAACGCTAAAGGCGGTCGGCGACACATTGATTGAAATACATGGCCAATTTGCAAATCATACATTATTGAACCAGGCAACGCACCGCACAACGTTAGACACGTTTGCAGAAAACAATATTACGAATTTTGCTGGTCTGTTATCACGCGTTCGCGAAACCTATACAGCATATCACAGCGCGGAAAGGCGTTTGTCCGAACTGCGTGATTTATTGGCACGCAGCGCATCTGAACGCGAATATTTAGAGCACAACGTTGCTGAATTGCGTGCGCTAAACCCGCAGCCCGGCGAAGAAGACGATTTGGCGACAAGGCGTGCCAATATGATGAATGCTGAAAAGAATGCCGCCATCCTGGGCGAAGCATTAGAGGCATTGTCTCCGCGTGGCAATTCTTTGGATGCGCAATTGTTTAATGTGGCGCATATTCTGCAACGTATTCGTGGTGACGAAAATCCATATTCTGAACAGATTGACCGTCTGTATGAATTGGCGGAATCTGTCGCACAAATAACCCAGTCCTTGACGCCTGAAACGACGGACATGGACGACATGGATTCAATAGAAGAACGCTTGTTTGCCATTCGTGCTGCTGCGCGTAAACATCATGTGCCGGCCGATGACTTGCCGCGTATTTTGAATGAAATGTCTGAACAGTTAAACGCAATTGACAATTCGGATGCTGAATTACACAAATTGACAACTGTTGTAAAGAAATGTCGTGCGGAATTTGATGCGGCTGCGAACGAACTGTCGGTCGCACGCAAAACGGCGGCGAACGCATTACGAACAAGTTTGCTTGCAGAATTGCCTGATTTAAAATTAGGTTCTGCTGACTTTATGATAGAAATTTCTGATTGTCCGGCATCATCTACGGGTACGGACGATATTACTTTTATGATCAAGACGAATCCTGGGTCGCCATTCGCGCCACTTCATCGTGCGGCGTCTGGTGGTGAACTGGCGCGTTTGATGTTGGCTATGCGTGTGGTGCTGGCCGGGACGAACGATTTACACTCGTTTGTTTTTGACGAAATTGACACAGGAATAAGCGGTGCTACCGCATCTGCCGTTGGTAATCGCCTGAACCGTCTGGCGGCATCCAACCAGGCATTGGTTATCACTCATTCTGCCCAGGTGGCAGGCTTTGCCAATCGCCATTTCAAAATATCTAAATCGGTCACGGATGATAAAACGACCACATCGGTACATGAAATTATCGGGAATGAACGTATTAACGAAATCGCACGCATAATCAGCGGTGCAGAAATAACTCCAGAATCCATCACCATGGCCAAAACATTGATACATAATTAAAAAAAAGCCCGCATGGGCATTTTTTATTGATGGGAATATCACAGGTTGCCTTGTTCCCTAATGCGTATGCTTCTGACAGATTTCTACAGAATTTGCTGCCGTATGCAGTCATTGTTGACGCTATGTACGACCAATATCTAACAGGTTATTTTTGGATGGCTTTGTGATAAAAAATCCCGCATTTTGCGGGATTCTTTATTGCCACGATGTATAACCTGGTTTACATGTATGTTCGCACTTCTTGCCGTTCCAACGTCTGGATCCAGTTTCGTCTGAATATGTATCACAAATCAGACGGCATTCATTGTTCTCCAGCGTGTACAGTTCGCCCTGATACATACATGCCGCGATTTCACAGCCCTGAACATAACTGCTGACGGCTAATTCGCCATTTGCACCATACATGTTGTTGCAGCGACCGCATTGTTTCCACAATTCGTTTGTCAGGCTTGGATCATTAGTATAGCCTGGTTCGCACATTGTGGCGATACATTCGCCCCATGTGTTGGTCTTGTGGTTCCATTCGCGCATACCTACACCATGTTCCAGTTCACAGACCTGTTCATCAGGCTGACATGCATTTGCGCCCAGATGATAACCGTCTGCGCATTCTGTGATTTTGCATGCGCCAAACGCGTTTTTGTTTTTATCCCACGTCTGTTTCGCTGCGATTGCATTTGGTGCGCTGCACTCAATTACATCGCCTTCGCACTGCTGTCCGTTCGGATGATAGCCATTTGCGCATGATTCTACTACGCAGTTACCTTCCTTCTTATACGAAATAGCATGTTCGCGTGCGCATGGTTTACAGATGCCATCAATCATTTCAAAGTTATAACTGCATGATGTTTCTATACATACGCCGTCCACGATTTCGCACGGATTTCCATTTACAGAACGTCCTTCGTATTCACATTCGTTCGGATAGTATGCTTTGTCAGATACTGGCACGGCTGTACCGTTAACGACTTCATATGGTTTGCAGACCTTATAACAGTCGTTTACGCTATCCGAATTAGGTGCAGATTCTGTATACTGACCACCCGTCAACGATGCGCATGACTTTGGCTTGCCATCATCTGAGTCTGGATCACACACCATACCTGCTGGGCATTCAATACATTTGCCATCGCTTAGTGTATAACCTGACGCACAAACCGCAATTTCGCAAGTATCTGCAACGTTCGTTCCATAATAATCGCGACCTGTCATCTGATATGCATTCTGAACCAAAGCACATTCTGTATAACAGTATGCTACATCCGTTGTTCCTGCGTCTGCCTTAGTGTGTGTGCCGCCTGTGGCTTCGGCGCAAGAACGCTGACCTTCGTCTGGTGTGCAAACATGATCTTCTGGACATTTGATGCATGCGCCATCAACCAACGAGAAACCATTATCGCATTCCGTAATTGTACACATAGTATCACACTCTACAATCTGACCCTTAGACATACATACGTTATAGCCCGCACCATCAGACACAACTGGCTTGTCATAGAAGCGTGTCTGTTCGCCCGTTCCATTTGCAACATGACATGTCTGTTTTTCCAGATAACATTCAGTTGCGTCTACACTGCGTTTGCCCTGTGTCAAGCCATTATCTGGGCATGCCTGGCGTCCGGTCGGATTATTGCTGTTGTTGGCATCTGCAACCGGCCCAAAGTGTCCGAATTCAACTTCTTTACAGACCCCTTCGCCATTCTGCCACCAATAACCGGCGTCACACTTTGTCATCGTAATTTTGCCACAAGACACATACCCATCAGACTTGTCGCTACCAAACATCATGCCGTCTGCATCTTGATCGTACAAGCATCCATGAACGCCACTTCCGTTCACCGCAGGGCCAGTATATTCAATCCCTGGGTATACCTTTGTCTTTTGGCATATGCCATGCGGTGTGGCTGCATCATGAACAACCGTCGTTCCATCGTGTGGACATGGCGCTTTTTCAATATCGCCTTCGGCACTATAGAAACTCAGTCCAACCAGAACACAGTCAACGGCTGTTTCTGCCTCGTTGTACCAATATCCACCCGCGCACCAAGTGATTTCAATGGTGCTTGGCTGACAATTCTGGTCATACTTAACCACTTCACCATCCAAACGAGCGCTACATACATATGAACCTTTGGCGTGGTTCGAATCCGAAACATATGTATCAACGCGTTTCTGACAGTCTGTCAATGCGTCAGATGTTGTTGCGCCATTGGTGTTACCGGCATCTGGGCATTCGTGCATAATCAATTCTGCTTCCGCACTCCAGTTGTCTTCACCAACCACTACACAGTCAATTGCTGTCTGTGCGTCGTCATACCAATATCCGCCTGCGCACCATTCGACTTTTACTGTATCTTCATGACAGTCTGTATAGCCGATAGTTTCATAATTACATGTCCATGTACCTGTTGCGCGTGCCTGGGTTTTGTTTGCGTCAATATATGTTGCATAGGCCATCTTTTCCTTATAGCAAACGCCTATTCCTGTCGCAGTCGTTCCGCCAGCAGACAGACCACCATTTGGACATGGATTCAATCCGTCAACCCTGCCAGAATCTGTTGCGAAACTTCCTCCTGGACAATAATGATTTTTAGAACAAGGCTCGCATGAATTGCCTGTACCTGGATAGTACCAACCTGCATCACAAGTGGTCAGTCCCTTGGTCCATTTTACTGTCGCAGTTTCATCTTCTGTCGTTGCAGTCAACGCGTTTGTCGAACCAGACAACAATCCTTTGGCATCAATTATCATAACGCCGTTCAACTCATACCCTGCAAACACATAGCCAACATAGCCAGGCAATTCTGTACCCAAAGCAGACATTTCTTGTGTCGCATTTGCGTCGCTGTACCAGCCTGTTGCGTATTTCAGGTACACAGGACCCTGGTTTGCATTTGAATCTGCATCAGGTGCACTCAATTCAATCTTGAATACCGCTGGTGTCCAAATGGCATACAATTTCGTATCTGTACCATTGGCAGAAATATTGCCTGCTACAATCTTGCCTGCTTCATAGCATGCCCCAGTACCATTTGGATTCGCACACCATTTGTTCGCAGAAACGTATCCAGCGCGTTTCAAGACACTTGTTGCGGGCAGGGTACATTCACCGCTGTCAAACGTGCAACTTACTTTATCTGCGATATCGCCCGCACCACCATTTTTGTCCAGCGTAATTTCATATACATTTGCCTTACACTGTGGTGTTGCGCCCGATATAGCCGTATATCCTGTTTCGCATTCAACCGTATACTGACAGACCGGATACGCATTGTTCGAACTAGACCAGAACATCTTCTTGTATCCTTCGCCCGCAGTCACATAGACATCAGTACTATGTGTTATCTCAGGAATATAAGACGTGCACACAACATAACAGTCTGTTTTTTCATCGCGTAAAACATCTGTGCCAATTGTGTAATTGGTCTTCTGTGGACATTGTGTCTGGACCAGGTCTTTGTCCGCACTATAATAACCACTATCTGCTTCTGTACATGCGACTGTGCCAGACTGGTTATAATATCCAGCATTACATGCGTTAACGATAACATTACAATTTGCGTATTCACCCGCTTCTGATGTCCCTTGGTACTGGCAAACCCATGTGCCATCACCATTCGCCAGTTCCTCACCAGATGTCGGACTTTTTGCAAAGTTAGCATAACAACTTGTCACATCTGTCTGACCATCTTCATGTGTAGCAGTTCTCTCCATAGGTTCAACACTTGGTGTTGGGCATTCGCTGCGACAACCTGTTGCGCCGACAGCAACTGTTCCTACACCCGGGCAGTAATATGGTGCTACACAGTCTTTTAACACACTATCCGCGCCATTAGACTCATAGTATTTGCCTGGCTGACAGTAATATACATTCTGTGTCCACTGGGCATACCATTTAAAGTCTGACGTAAATGTTGCGTTAATTGCATCTGCGGTTATAAATTCACCATTCGCATCCACAACCAACTTATAGTCAGGTTCCAATTTACTTGCTTTGGTCGCATATCCATGGAACGTCCAGTTTTCGCGTTCCAATACAGGCACCTTGGACAATGCGTCGTTCGCTGTTTCATCAGAATACCAACCTGTCTTGTACTTCTGATAAATCTCATCAACGGTTCCATCTGCATAATTTGGATCCAAAGTTACTGTGTATACATGCGGCGTACACAATTCTGATGGATCAGATGCAGAACCATCCGTCGGATCAATATCCGCATCCTCATTCTTGTCATAACCGACATTGCAAGAGAAATGTTGACCATCTGTTCCTGTTGCAGGACAGATAAAGTTTTGCTTGCCTGTTGCGGGAACTGCCTCAGATTCTCGATAAAATAACCATCCCGCATAACTTTCATATGTTTCCAAATCGGCTTTTGAGTAGCTTCTGAAAGAACATGTCCCCCTTTCTGCTAAAGGACAAATCGGCGGCGTACAAGGCAGATCAACAACTGCATAACATGCCGCGTCTCCTGTCTTTGCGTCTGGAGAATACTTCGCGCCACTTAAAGAGTCTTTATAACTGCCATCACCAAGCAATGCGCAGGATTTACACGTCCCGTTAGCAAGATCGCCAGTAGGAGTAAAATAATTGTCATTATTACACTTAACATTAATCACGCATTCCAAAGGAGGTTCAGAAACGTTTGGATGCAATACGCAACCATCTGTTCCATAAAAAGACACGCCGGATATGGTTGCAGAAGATCTAGTGAAAATAAGTGTAGTGTTATACTTATTTGCTATCATATCCTTCATAATTGGATTTGAAATAGAAAACACAGAATTATCTTTACAGCTTAATTCACAATCCTTATAGCAATCGCCTATATCATCACTACCAGCGACGGAATAGGGATATTCGCCATTTGTTTCGTCTTTGCACGAGTATTCTTTCCCGTCCACACAGTATGAACCCTCTGGGCAAACACCGTTACAGTCCGACACGCTAGATGCATCGTCGCGTCCAGTCAACGCACCTCCTGGGCATGTATTTCGTTTTGTTGAACATCCCGGCGCAGTTGGTTGTTCTGGCTCGCCGTCGCAGTCAGCCTGTGCTGGACTCCATGCGCCTTCACCAACTTTAACACAATCTGTTGTGCTTTGGTTTGCATCATACCAATACCCCGCAATACAGGTCACAATTGTGGACTGTGGACAATTTCTATCATACTTCCCAGAATTTTCAGACCAGAAACATTGGCGACGTTGACCGCTTGTTTCATTTTCAAACCACAAATTGTCCATAATACATTCTTCGCTGCTGACACTTTTATCGCCCTGTGTTGTGCCACGTTCATTCGTATCTGGGTTAATTGGACACGGTTCCGCATTCAGCGCTTTATCAGGACTGTAATAGCCATAGCCAACAGGTGTACACGCAAGCGCGTTTGTGTCGGCCAATGCGTATCCCCCCGCACAGGTATAAACAACCCGATCTGTGCATTTGACCGTATATGATTTGGTTGATGGGTCATAATAACATGTCTGACTGCCTGTCGTGTACTGATTTGGTATATATGCCAGATTTGTCGCATAACAATCGTCTGCACTGTCCGAACCATATGCGGCCGAGACCAACGCAACCAGGGGTGTTGATTCATTGTTTGGATTTGTTGCAACCGTGAACGAGCCACCCAACGAAGTGCATGTCTTGCGTCCTGCTTCACCTGTGCCTATAACGGCGGATATACCTTCGCAATAACTGCCCAGCGGGCATGCAGCACAGGCATCACCCCTGCCTGGATAATAATTCCCCGCTTTACATACAATGGTCGGATTCTGGGACCAAGATGCTGTAACAGTTGTGTTTGCATCAAATACCGTTGTGGATGCGACAATCGAACCCGTGCCATCGACAACAACAGTATTGCCAGACAAGTATCCGCCAAAAGTTTGCCCAGACAGAACAGGTATTTCAACGCTAGTTATCTTTGAACCGTCTGCGGAATACCATCCATCTGCGTATTTTAGATAAATTGCATTCGTGCTAGATGCGCCACCATTATGGTTCAAGGTGACAGTAAATGTATCTGCTTCACAAGCTTCGCCTTGTGCAAAATAGCCCGGATTACATTTCGTAGTATAAGAACATTCAGGAATTTTTTCGCCATTGTAATATTCTGTGCCATTTATAGGATTACGCATGCCGTTCCCATCGGCTGTTGCAACAGGTGAACATGTGTTATAGCACGCAGTAGGCTCAGCAGAGTTGTTGTACTTGGTTGTTGTGTCTTCATTGGCGCCATCCAAAGCGGAACAACTATTCTGTGTGCGAATGTTCTCACTTGCACCACGATAGAACCCGAAACCAACAGGGTTACAGAATGGGCTATTGTCCGCAGGTCTGTAATAACCGCCAAAGCATTCTGTTGGAACAGTATTGCAGCTTGCATCATATGCATTATTCGTGACATTCCAGTTGCATGTCTCTGTACCGCTTCCTGTGACAGTTGTTCTTGTGCTTTCATAAATGTCGACCTTTGTCGCAGTTGCCGTACATTGAGTGTTTCGATCTGCACCTTCTGGCGACGATATTGTTCTGCCTGTCACGCCTGGGCATTCACGCATACAACCCTGTGTCTTATCATCTTTCAAATCCGCAGACACCTTTTCGCCAGGACAGAAATACCCTGCTTGACAAGTTGCGCCATTGGCATCTTTGCCAGCCTGGCAATAAACAACAGCCAAAATCCAGCAAGCATACAGGTTGCCGTTTTCAGCAGTTTTCCATGATTTCAAGCCCTTGCCAGATACATCGTAATATTGTGTGCCTGCACAATTCTTATCTGACCAATATCCGCCAAATTCATAGTCTGTCTTTGTCGGAACCGTTATATCAGGCAGTATTGAGTTTAGCGTCACTTTTACATACGGCGTGCCCGACGATGTCGCGCCTTGGTTATCCAAAGTGATTGTATATTCATTGGCTTCCCATTTTGCATAGAATGTCTTGTTACCAATATCTGTTGTGCTAATGGTTTGTGTTTGGTTGCACG
Source organism: Alphaproteobacteria bacterium (assembly GCA_046882065.1). GTDB lineage: Bacteria > Pseudomonadota > Alphaproteobacteria > Rs-D84 > Rs-D84 > Enterousia. The sequence continues at coordinate 15,710 of JBKSMY010000012.1, forward strand.
ATGTCAATTCGGGATCCGTGCACCATCCGATAAAATCATAGTATTGGCGTGTTGGCGTTCCGTTAATAGTCGCGCCTTCGCCATAAAGATAGCTTGTTGGTGCACCATTATAGTTTGTGCCGTTATTCAATTCATATGTGATGTTATAAGTAATCGGATTACATGCCATTGTGGTTGTATATTTAGAACCATCCTGTGCACCGTTTACCGAGTGTCCCATCAAACATGTACATGATGTCGCATTATTGCCTGCATTTGTTGTACTGTTAGCGCCGCACTGTGTACATGTTGCGCCGTTGCTTTTATAGTAGTTGGCGGCGCAACTTGGCTTAGTCACATAGTATGTTGTTCTACTTGGGGCAGATGTTGACGCAGGTATTGTTGTCAACGTGCTTGCGCCAATCGCACCGCTGGCCGACCACGATGACGAGTTTGCGTACCCAGTTCGTGTAAAGTTCGTAAACGTTGGCAATGTACATGCCGTGTTATAATACAACTTTAATTTCGTATTAACTGTACCTGATGCTTTTGATTTTACCGTACAGCCGACACCAGAACCCGCTTCCAGGGTGCCACTATACCCATTCTTGCTCAATTCAATTTCGGTATAGCAACTTGTCTGATCGCCTGTACCGCCATTGCTATATGGATAGTCTGTGCCGCACGTTGTACATGTTGTGGCGTTGCTTTTATAGTAGCCACCGACGCAACCTATCTTAGCCACATAGTATGTTGACTGAGTTGGGGCAGATGTTGACGCAGGGATTGTTGCTACTGTACTTGCACCAACTTCGCTGCTGGCGGAAAACGCTGACAAGTTCGAATACCCAGTTTGTGTAAATCCACTAATCGTTGGCAACGTACACGCCGTGTTATAATACAGCGCCAGTTTCGAATTGTTTGTACCTTCTGCAGTTTCCAGAACCTTACACCCGGTGCCTGTACCCGCAGTCAGGGTGCCGCTAAACCCATTCTTGTTCAATGTGATTGG
>JBKSMY010000013.1:0-7396 GCA_046882065.1 Alphaproteobacteria bacterium
TTGTAATGTTTCGCCTATTATTCCATCGTTTGGCGCATACTTATCTATAGTATGTCCTACCTCATGTTTTACGACTCCTATCGTGCCATCTAAATCGACATAATTTCTTCTGGCGGAGTTGAATTGAATGTTACTTCCTACAGCTTGCCCCCCCGTCAGTGGCGCACCAGGGTTGTTATATGTGCTTATTGAGACCGGGGTTGACATATTGTGTTTGCCATTGACACCATGAGCTATGCGAGACAAAAAATCATCATACAATTCTGTGTTTTTACTAACCTCGTCAAAATTGTTTACATAATGTGTTAGCATGTCGTCTTTTGCTAGGATTTCTACAATTTCGTTATCGCGAATTTCTGGCAATTTTTGTTTGATTTCATTTGGTATTGCATCCCATAATGCAACATTTTTTTCGTCGCCTATTGTTCTCTTTGTATCAAGAATCAACTCATCAACATATTCTTGTTCATTTAGAATAGCCTCGTATGCAGGAGATTTTGCATTAGAGGCAGTCTGATATTCTTGTTTTAATCGTAGTAAATCAACGTCGTCAGATGCTGATTCTATTATTTCCTTTGTTTTTTCATATTTGGCACCAAGCTCTTCTTCTCTTTTTAGTAATGCCGCAAATTCTGGAGAGGATTTGGACAAATCGGTTTCATATTCTTCAAGCTTCGAAATATATGCAAAATAATTACCATTTGTCTCTAATTTATCAAGCTCTGATCGGTGTTCATTTTTTATTTGGGTTCTGTATGACCTGATTTCATCTTTTACTTTGTTATACTCTGCCGACTCATCCATATTTTTCTCTACCAACTGTGTTAGTCGTTTTTCATACTCATCAAGAGCAATAGATGTTAGTGCTTTTTGTTCATCAGTTTGTCGTGGTGTGCTATATTGCAGTTGTTCCAAATTCTCTTCACGCTGTTTCAATTCATCCAAATAAGCTGCATGCCGTTTGTCAATATCATCAAATTTTGACTGCAACTTTTCAACATCCATATATTCTGCAACATCTTCGCCAGGCTTCCATTGTTTTGGGTTCTTTATTTTGCTGCCTGCGACAACCGCTGCATCCGTCGTATCATCAAATTTTGCCAATTTGCTAACTTTTTTGAGTTTCATAAATTTGTTTGTTACATAACCTGGGTTATATGCAATACTTGCTATAATCAAAACAGGTTCAGACACCGGGTCAATATAATCCATCAATTTCAGATGCGATTGTTGCATTGCGCAGTCTGTCGGATTTGCATAGACCGTTTGCCCCATATCGTTTTTACCACACGCCACAAATTCTGTCTGTATCAGCCCGAACAGCCGTTCCATTGTTGTATCCACCACCGCCAGGTCGTCCTTGTTCAAATCATTCATAACGCCAGATAACGTTGCATAATGTGATTGTAATACTTTCAGGGCACAGGCCTCGGTGGTGCATTTATCTGCATCTTCAACAAAATTCACAAAACGTGTTGCAGCTCCCTTGCTCAAACGTCTGTGGTTCGCATCAATCGCCCAATTTATTGCCAGGTCGGTTACCAGCATTTCTGCCCCACCAACGATTGCGGGAGCCGCTGTACCACCCGTACCAATGACTGCGATTGTTCCGCCAACAATAACGACCGCACCAACAATGTAGCCCGTTGTAACATCGCGCTTATAGGTTTTCATTGCGTTGCCCATAATACATGCACGAACATCGTCATCCCACTTTGCACCCTCAGATGAGCCCTTGGCACGCAATGCCGCATCCAGGGCATCGCATTCCGCCTGGGTTGGACCACGACAGGATTCGCCTTTGAATGTACCACCACTGATTATACACTGCATTGCATCCATGCCGGTTGCGGCACGCGCATCGTTCCCCTCGGTCAGGTCGTGGAATATAAAATCAACCTGTTTACTGCCAACGGTACAGGTCATGACATAGTCCCGGTTAATTCCAAGGCCTTCATTCAGTATTTTTGGATTTGGGTCACAGTTTACATATGTTTCATTTGGGAATTTTGTGCGCAGATATTCTTCGGTTTGTTCTTTGGCCACGCCGGCACGCATTTGGGCGCCAGTGTTATAAAACACACGACTGTCCACACCCGGTAATGTTTTTAGACCAACGACCGATGTTTCTTTTACTGTGCGTGACAGGCGGCAGTATCCCTGGTACATAACATTGTGCCCGATTTTGACTGCCAAATTATGTAGTGGGCCATTGCAAATTTCCCTTGATACTTCGCACGATTGCCAGATTTTTTCAATGCCTTTGTCTGGATGTTTTACAATTTTACCGCCAAACATTTCACACAGGGCCTTATTTTCAGATTCAACCGCGGTTTTACCTGGGTCCTGAATCAAATCGTCAAATTCAAATTCGTATGCCCGACCACCGGCACTGCATTTTATGTAATCTTGCCCCAGTGGGCTGGTTATGCCACGACGATTGTCATATGTATACCAACATGTAAGTTGCAGTTTCTTTTGTTGTCCGTATGCCTGTATAAATTCGCGTGCATTTGGTTCCTGGGTTTGCATGGATGAAAAATCCCGAATACAATCGCCACCCGCACCGTCACAGGATGCGTGATATATCAATTTATAACCGTCTTTGCCAACGCACTGATATTGTTTGCCATCGGGGGATAAAGCCCAAATACCATTGAATTTTGTTTTGCAATTTTGTTGGGTTGCGCTGCCAGAGCCAAAACCAGATTTTTCTGCGATTGTATTTATAAACAGGCGACAACCGTTATATCCATTTGTGTTATTTATATTGAACCCGGCGGCTGCACAAACCCTGTAAATACCCAGAACAGATATTTTACCGGTGGTTGAATCCATCTGTTTTTGATATTCGTCTGCTGCGGACGCGCGGTGTGATTCTGGCACCATTGTATTTATCGTATCTTCGATTGCAGATGCCTTGAATTTGATATAATTATCAGCCACCGCAGGTAACGCAATAAATGTACACAAAAATGCAATCAGGGTTTTCTTCATTTCAATACCCCCGTACATTTTTCGGCAACACTTGCTACTTTTTTTATCGCGGATATCTGTGTTGCGTTGAATACAGTTGCCGTTGCCGAAGCCACAGTGGTTGCGCCCGCCAACACATTTGATGCAGTATTCAGATTCTTTTCTTTTTGCTTGCCAGATTCTGTATTATCATTGCGTGTTTTGTCCGTATTTGCCATTGCGGATGTGACGGTTCCGGCTAATCCAGTCGCAGCACCAACGGTGGATGATACAAAAGCACCTTTGGCGCGATTATTTATCTTGGACACATCGACATATTCATATTCGCCGCATGCGGATGCGATTGACTCGGCCTCGGACACATCTTCGCCATTTATACGTGCCTGCATAATGGAATTTTGTAGTGTTTTGACATTGCTGATACAGTTATCTATTTGTGTTTGCAGGTCGGCATCTACTTTATTCCTGCCGGCAATAATTGCGCCGGCCACATTGGTTGCGGTTGCGCCCGCCATCAAGCCAGTACGCCAGTTGCCCAGATTTTTTGATTGCTTATTCAGTTTTTCAATTTCAGCCTGATATTTTTCAACCTCTATTTTTGCATTGGCCAGTTCTGTTGTCAGGCCGGATTCAAAATTATCCCATTCAGCATCTGTGGATTGTAGGTCTGGATTTTTTTGTTCAATTTCGCGCAGTTTTTCTAGTTTTATTTCAATCTGTTTATCCTTGCTGGCTTTTACAAGCCCTGTGACCGTTGCCCCAACACCGGTCGCCGTTCCAACAGATGTAATTGCAGTATTTATCCCGGCCATTGTTTTCAGGTCACTCAATTCATCATCTATGCCAACGCACGCCGTGTACGTTGCACGCAATGCATCATCTAGTGGCAAGACATTTGCCGATGCTATAAAAGGAAAAATCATAAAAAAAAGAGTGATAATTCGCATGACTACATTCGCATGGATTATATCATATTTTGTGTAGAAAAAGAACAGAAAACTTTACATAGAAAAATGGTTAAAAAATGGCGGAAATGTGAGTGGTGTTTATTTCCCAGTATGGGGTGTTGACTTTTTTGGCGATATTCAGAATAATACGGGTGATTATACGAAAAGGGGAAAGTTTATGCGTAAGATTTTGATGGCATTGTTCGCGTTGTTGCCAATGAAAGTTATGGCAAATCCTGCGTGTCCGGTGTGTACAATTGCCGTTGGGGCAGGGTTGGATATTGCGCGTCGCTTGGGCGTGCCAGACAGTATTGTTGGGCTGTGGGCCGGTGCGTTGCTGACGCTGATGGGTTATTGGTTCTTGAAATTTATGGACAAGAAAAATTGGCATTTCCGTGGACGTGATACAATTGTTATCGTTTTGTCCGTTGCGATGATTGGGTTTGTGTATCTGGGGACTGTAAAATATAATCCTGTTGCAATTTGTGGCGGATTGGTGATGGATCCGGTTCTGTTCGGCACAATTTGTGGGGCGCTGATATTTATTGGGACTGGTAAATTGTATCAATGGATGAAGGCGAAAAATGGTGGGCATGCACACTTCCCATTTGAAAAAGTAGTGTTGCCGATTGTTGCGCTGGGGATTGCCAGTTGGGCGATGATGTTGTGTTTTTAATGAAAGAGGAAAATAAATGAAAAAAATTGAATCTGTTCAGGAATTTGTTGAAAAGTTAGATGCAGCAAAAAAAGTAAATCCAAAAGATTTATCAAGCGACCAGGATTTGACAATTGGTATTATGAACTTGATTTCAATCGAAGAACATTTGATGTTTTCGGGTGCGAAAACAGGCAAGACGCAGTTCTATGATTTGATTAACGAAGTGCGTGAAATGCGCAAAAATGCAATGCTGAAAATTATTCCGGCATATGAAGGCGAAGTATGGTGTATTTCTAAGCATTTGTTGGCGGCATCTATGCGCGTGTTCGAAGTTGGGACCAAGGCCCTGGCCGCGGGTGATAAGCAGACCGCCTATGACCTGTTTGACCAGTCCTATGGGTTGTATTCTATGTTCTGGGGGTTGAATATGGGATTGTTGACCGGGGACAAGAAGGATGTAAAGCCGGCGAAAAAAGTTGCGCCAGCCAAGGCAGCAGAAGTCAAAGCCGAAAAAGATTCAGGCAAGGTGTCAAAGTTAAAGAGTTGGGTAAAGAACGCAGTTAATTGCTGTATAGAATAAAAATACCGGCATTGCCGGTATTTTTATTCAATGTGGGACAATTTGTCCTTGATTTTTACCGTGTATCACTTATAATTGGGCGTAATCGTTGCCCTAATAGTCTAGTGGTAAAACACGTCCTTGGTAAGGACGAGTCGCAAGTCCGATTCTTGCTTAGGGCACCATCTGCTTTCGCTTGTGCTACAGCGAGATTGATTTTGAATAAAATCAAGCGAAGGTGTAGGGTTAGAGAAACGGATGTCGCGCTGTAATGAACGTAGTGAATGAAAGCGGACTGTTTGATGTTTTATGTTTATCTTTTGCGAAGTATAAATTTCCCAGAACGTTTTTATGTTGGTTGTACAGGTGATTTAAAAAGGCGCTTAAAAGAACATAATGATGGAAAATCGATATATACCAATAAATTTAAACCATGGACCCTGCATGGGTATGTGGCGTTTGATAGTGAAGAGAAAGCACGGAATTTTGAAAATTTTCTTAAAACAGGTAATGGTAGAATATTTCAAAAGAAATTCTTTTGATTGTATTTTTTTCATAAATTGCTTGCCATTGAGAAAAAAGGTAGATATACTCTTGTCTGTGTGATTCATCTGATTTGCGTTGTGATGATATGACTGACAACCATGGAATGACGCAACAGATAAAAAGTTATAAATCAGGGTGGCACCGCGCAGCCGAATTGACTTGCGCCCCTGACAGTTAACAATTAAAAGTGGGTGCCGAAAATCCAAATTTTGTTTTCGCGCCCGAAATAAAAAAGGGACCAAAATGTTATCTTTGAAATCAAAGTACAGAACGCATACATGTGGTGAATTAAATACATCTAATGTAGGCGAAAGTGTTGTTTTGTCAGGTTGGGTACATCGTAAACGTGACCATGGGTCATTGATGTTTGTTGACCTGCGCGATAATTATGGTATCACCCAGGTGGTTTTTGACGGTGGAAATGAAGCGTTGGAAAAAGTGCGCCCAGAATCTGTTATCAAAGTTGTTGGTACGGTTGTTGCGCGTGATGTAAATGCCGTTAATGATAAAATACCAACCGGTGGTATCGAAATTCAGGCAGAATCTTTTGAGGTTTTAACAAATGCTGATATCTTGCCATTCCAGGTGTTTGGCGACGATGATTCTGTTGCCGAAGATTTGCGTTTGAAATATCGCTATATCGATTTGAGACGTGAAAGTTTACATAAGAACATTTTGTTCCGTAATCGTGTGATGAAATTCCTGCGCGATAAAATGTGGGATATGGGTTTTTCAGAATTCCAGACACCAATTTTGACTGCGTCATCACCAGAAGGTGCGCGCGACTTTATCGTGCCAAGTCGTAATCATCATGGTATGTTCTATGCATTGCCACAAGCACCACAGCAGTTTAAGCAGTTTATCCAGATTTCTGGATTTGACCGCTATTTCCAGATTGCACCATGTTTTCGTGATGAAGATTTGCGTGCAGATAGATTGCTGGAATTCTATCAGTTGGATTTGGAAATGTCTTTTGTAGACCTGCCAGATATTCAGGCGGTGGGTAATAAGTTGATGCCGGAAATGATTCGTGAATTTGTCCCAGATGCAAAAATATGCGAAGAAATTCCACACATCCCATTTGATGAAGCGATGCTGAAATATGGTTCTGATAAACCTGATTTGCGTAATCCAATCATCATTCATGACGTGACGGAAATTTTCCGTGGGTCTGATTTCGGTATCTTTGCAAATGCAGTTGAAAATGGCAGCGTTGTTCGCGCAATCCCTGCACCAAATTCGGCAGATAAACCACGTTCTTGGTTTGATAAACTGGGCGAATTTGCGGTTAAAGAATTGGGATTGGGGGGACTTGGGTACATCGTATTTGCAGATGAAGCCAAGGGGCCTGTTGCGAAAAAATTAGACGAAGGACGCATTGCAAAGTTGCGTGAAATCGCAGGTGATAATTCATCATTGTTCTTTGTTTGCGATGAAGTAAATGCCGCAGCCAAGGCAGCTGGTAAATTACGCAATAAGTTGGGTGATGATTTAGGCTTAATCGATCCAAAAGAATTCCGTTTCTGTTGGATTGAAGAATTCCCATTCTTTGAAGCGGATGAAGAATCACCAACAGGTATCGCATTTACACACAATCCTTTCTCGTTCCCAATGGCAACGTTGGAAGAATTGAATACGAAGAATCCATTGGAAATCAAGGCGGCACAGTTCGATATGGTGTTGAATGGTGCAGAAATCTGCAGTGGCGGT
>JBKSMY010000014.1:0-12850 GCA_046882065.1 Alphaproteobacteria bacterium
CGGGGCGGCTGGATCGGTCAGAGCGTTGAAAACGCGCACGACCAATACGAGAATAGACAATTAGAAAAATCTTAAAAAATCGACCAAGGGAGTTTTTTTTTGATTTTATTTATTTGTGTATCGAGGCACCCAGCTGCGGCCGCCCAAAAATTCAAACGCCCCGTGTGGGCGTTTTATTTTTTTGTGATTACAGAAATAAATTTTTATTGAATAAAAAAATATGTGTGCTATGAATAAAAGCAATCCAATAATAGGATTTAATTGACGAAAGGAGAAGTCATGTCCAATACAAAACATTTGGCAGATTTGTTGAAAGTCTGCAGTATTTTGCCAGCTTTGGCGATTATGCCCGCAATGGCGGATTTGCCAAATACAACAGGTAATGCCTGGGTTTTTGGTGATTTGAATTTGAACTATGATACAGCGAATAATTCAGCAATTGGTGGTAGAGTTTCGGTCTTGAATGGTGAACGTGGAAATGATTTTCCAAATTATAATATCGTGGGTCGTTCGGTAAGTTTAACAGGAACCGAAGATAAGAGAACGAATGTTTATGTTGGACCAGTTAATATGACATTGCGTGAACTGCAGTCGGATGAAGCGTTTGTATATAATTGGCAGAAAGCAGGGACGGCAGGTTCGTCTAATTGGGATGGCGAAGATTTAAAAGATGGTGAGGTTTCATATGCTGACTTTGATATAGCCAAGGAAAATAATATTCTGTGGGGTGATGATATTCAAACCGTTATGGCGAAAAATGGTTGGACATCGGATGAATATTTGAAAATGGCCGCGGGTTTGAGCCTTTTTGCGAATCGTGATATCACAAAAACTGCGGGTGCATTGGCCACAGAAAATGTTGATTTGACATTGGATGGAACAAAGGTTGCCGCAGGCAGTGTAACACTGTCAAAATCAACAATGAATGTTGTAAAGTTGGGTGTGCCTGCGAATATTTTGAATGGTGTGCATAACGCATCGGATGGTGTTAGCAAAATTGTTGCGGATAAATTCACAGCCAAGGACAATTCCCGTATTTTGGTTGGTGCAGGGGCAGAATTGGATTTAACCGGGGTTAAAGATGCGCTGTTTACAAACAATGTGATTACTGGGAATAATGATGGTGCTGCGATAAATGTGGCGGCAAATGGTACATTGAAAATAGATGGTGCAACATTTACAAATAATGATTCGCATGATGGCGGTGGTTATGGTGGCGCAATCTGGAACAAGGGTAGCGCGGATATCAAAAATGCCGTATTTTCCAATAATGTTGCTGTGTCCGGTGGGGCAGTTGGTGGTTCGTCTTCTTCGACAGGTGTGTTGAGTGTATCAGGTGGCACATTTACGAATAATCATGCCCGAGATGATGGTGGTGCGATTGCTGCATTTAAATCTTTGAAGATTACCGATTCTTTGTTTGAAAATAACACGGCAATGTATTTACCAGATGAAGATGGTGAATATACCGTAAAACAGTCAACAGATAATAACCCAATCGGTGGTGGCGCGTTGGCATTGGGCGCGGAGTCTGAATCCGAGATTGCGTCTATTTCTGGGACAACTTTCAAGAATAATCGTTCTGGGCACAATGGCGGCGCAATTGGAACGCGTTTGGCCCAGAATACGGACGATGAGGCAGCCTTTAATTCTAATTCAGCCAAGTTAGATGTCGCGGCAACATTTATTGAAAATTTCGCAGAAAATAATGGTGGTGCGATTTATAATACCTTCTATACTGATAACGACGCAGGCAAGGGTGATGGCGTAACTGTAAGCGGTGTCTTTACAGGTAATAAAGCCGGAAACGCAGGTGGCGCGATATTTAATGACGGTGCCTTGGACGCGAATAAAAAGGGCGCTGTGATGACTGTTAAGGGCGCGACCTTTGATAGAAATGTTGCAGATAATTCAGGCGGTGCGATATACAATACAGGCGCGTTGACGATTGAAAATAGCGATTTTTCAGGAAATAAATCTATCAGTGGTAATGGTGAAGGTGGTGCGATTTATAACCAGGGTGATGTGAAAATTGCCAAGGCGGAATTTGAGGATAACAAGGCATCGGTCTATGGTGGGGCGATTTCTAATCGTGCAACAATGACAATTCAGGATGCTAAGTTTGAAGAAAATATTTCGTATGGTGATTATGGTGGTGCGTTATACAATTCAAAATCTGGAAATATTGAAACGTTGGATGCAGATTTTTCTGGGAACAAAACTGTAAACGAAGGATTTGCAGCTGGTGGTGCGATTGCCAATATTGGCAAGATTGGTGATGTTAATGCTGCTTTTGGTGGCAATACAGTAAATGCGTCTGGCGAAGGCGCATCGGCCAAGGGTGGGGCGATTTATACCTATGCGGGGTCGACGATAGATTCTCTGGTTGCGGATTTTATTAACAATCAAGCATATAGCGATGGTGAGTCCATTGGTGGTGCGGTTGTTAATGATGGCAAAATAGCCAAGTTGCATCAGGCAGGTAAAGGATTTATAAGCAATACTTCAGAAGGTGTTGTGGACGGTTGGGCTGGGGCGTTGTATAACAGCGAAAAAGCTGTTATAAGCGATTTGGCTGCTAATTTTGCAAGCAATACCGTTACAGGTGGTGCTCAGGCCTTTGGTGGTGCATTGGTGAATAAGGGTACTATTGAAGGTTTGTCGGGAACATTTGTTAATAATGTGGCGGTTGCAACATCTAGGGACGGCAAGGCATTCGGTGGTGCAATTTATAACGAGGGTATCATTAACTTTGTTGATGATGTTGTGTTCAGTGGTAATGTGGCCAATGGGTCGGCAAATGATATCCACAACTTGGGTACATTAAATATCACAGATGGCACAACAACATTTGGTGGTGGGGTGTCGGGTAATGGTACATTAACCCTGGCCCAGGGAGCAACCTTGGATATTGGTACATCTTTGATTCACCAGGATTCAATTGACTTGTATGGAACTGTTAAGGTTTCATTGTTAAATGCCGGAAATGATGACAAACGTGCACCTAACTATGGTAAATTCCATAGTGATGATATCACGGTTGATTTGGGTGCAAAATTTGAACTGAGTGTGGGTGCAGTTGGTACTTATAACATCTGGGGGGCAGCAGAAGTTGCCAAAGACCAGGTCTTTGTTGGCGATATCTATGAAATTGCTGAAATGGACGCGAATGGTGTTAGAATTGTGACCAAGTCTGTTGATGAAATCGCAGAAACGGTTGGTATTTCAACCCAGGCGGCGGGCGCGGTTGCGGGTCTGGCCAATGCCAACAGTGGCAAGGCACACCAGGTTTCCTTGGCATTGCAGGAAGCGTTAAATGCCGGGGATGCTGAATATGTTGAACGTGAAACCAAGAAACTGAACCCAACCGATAAGCCGGTTGCCCAGGCAGCGGCGACGTCTGTTCAGAACCAGGTTCTGGCATTGACGGCGGGACGTATGGCAGGTGGTGTCCCCATGGGACGTGCCGGTGGTGATGAAAGCAGCCAGGAAAATGGTTTCTGGATTCAGGGACTGTTTAATAAATCAAAAATGGGTGATGATTTCCATGGATATACACGCGGGGTTGCATTAGGCGCAGATACGCTGATTGACAGAAAGTGGACAATTGGTGGTGGACTTGCAACGAATAATAGCGATGTTCATGCCGATGGAAGTCATACGGATATAGACAGCAAGACCGTGTTCCTGTATGGCCAGTATAAACCAAATAATTGGTTTGTGAATGCAACTGCGACATATAATATGGCCGAGTATACAGAACATAAGAATTCTGGGGGAATTGCTTTGATGGATACATATGATGTTGATTCATATGGTGTTCAGGTTATGACTGGTTATGATTTTACACCGGGTATTACAACCGAAGCAGGGGTTCGTTATTTGAATGTTTCCCAGGATGCATATACCCAGGAATCTGGTTTCCAGGTAGGCGCGGTTGATACGAAGTTCTTGTCAGGTGTTGCAGGGCTGAAATATGCATTCGCAATTGAAAATGATTGGGCAATTCAGTTGCGTCCGGAATTGCGCGCAGCGGCAACCTATGACTTTGTTAGTGATGATGCGTATGCGACCGTTGTTATGCCGGGTGTGGCATCGTACCAGGTTGAAACAGAACGTCTGAGCCGTATGGGTGGTGAATTCGGTATCGGGTTGACCGCACAGTACAAGGGAATGGAAGTATCCTTGATGTATGATTTGGATTTGCATCGTGATTATACATCACAGACGGGGATGATTAAATTCCGTGGACGCTTCTAAATAAAATCTAATGGCATATCTGCGGGCGGGGGCGACATCTCATGTAGCGTTTGTACACTACGATGCCGCCCCCATCCCGTATCTATGCCATTATCTTTTATTTTAAAAAATCTGTGTTATATCTAAATCGGGTTGGCAATGGCTCATGTAACTTCTGTACACTACGCCATTTCCAACCCGTTTATCTATACCATTATCTTTTATTTGGCGCCAAGGAGTAGGGTAGTGTTTGTGCACTGTGTTGTCGAGACCGTTTCGCATCTGCTTAGCGAAGTTTTTGTTTGGAAAACAGGTGGTTGTGTATTTGCTTTATTTTTTCAATTGCGCGTTCATAAGCCGATATAATTGTTGGATCGCGATAATTTGGATCTGTTATAGTAATTCCATATTCGTCTATGATATTTTCCTTGGTCTTATTATACAACTTCGGTTACTGCGCGCAGGGCACCGTCGCGTGATAATTGTACAACGCGTATTTTCTTTTTCATTTCTGCGATTAAATCTGCGCGATTGTATGCAGGTTGTGTGTGTAAAATGCGATCGGCAAATGCAGCATAGGCGGCGTCCGCACTTTCTGCGTGAATCGTTGTATAGAAATGATCGTGACCCGTTCCCAACATTTCCCATAATACAGATGCGTTGTCGGTTGATATTTCGCCACCGATAATTACGTCTGGGGTCATGCGTACAACCAAATCCAACAAGCGCGCATAGTTAAAATCGTTTGTTTGTTCGGTGCGCGATAAAACAAAGTGTACCCGATTCGGTTGTGGTACGCGGATTTCACGCGCGTCTTCGACGGTAATCACACGGCTGTTTTTATCAATCAGTGTCAGCATGTGATTCAAAAATGTTGTTTTACCCGTTGCCGTCGCGCCGGATATCAATATGGGACTGCCGTCATTGATGGCGGACATCAGGCGGTCGTATGGATCGTCGGGGCGGATGTTTTCGCGGGGCTTTACCTTTAACAATTTTTCCCCACGGCGCAGGTGATAGTTTTCAAAACTGGTATCCGGGGCACCACCACCGCGTATGTTTAATGCGACGCCGCCGGTGATGTCGCGTTCGTCGTATTGGACATTTGGACCCGCGATGGCGGTAAATCGATGATTGCCGGGCAGGGTGGCATATACCACAGGCATTCCGTGTATTGGATCAAATGGACGTTCGTATATGTTTGCAACGGTGTGAATTAAATCCACCAGGTATTGCTTGCTTAGTATTTCTGCCTGGTACGAAACCCAGGGGACGCGTGCGCCGTGCAGGCGCATCCAAACCTCGCCCGCGTGGTTGATTGCGATTTCTTCGACAAAAGATGGCGAATAAAATTCTGACAGCGGTTTCAGTAAAGATTCAAGGACTATGTTCGACATATAATTGATTTTATCATAAATCCTGACTTGAATCAAAAATCTTTATTTGTTAGAATCAATAAAAAGAGAGATTGAATATGAAGAAATCAATTTTATTTGCATTGTTTGGTGTGTTGGCTTTGACGGGCTGCATGACGGATAAAGATGCCCCGTATAACGAAGTGGACTTTGCCCAGGGTGGTGCAGATGCGCCATTGTATAACGAACGAACCAGTACATTTATGCAGGCTGATAATCAGTACAGCAATATCGATTCGTATAAGCCTAAGACGGGTGCAGAAAAAGAACAGAATGCAAATCGCTGGAATACGTCGCGTATGGAAACACGCTGGCAGGAATATAAGGGGGCAATGGTTCGTGTCCAGATTTTGCTGGGGAATACCGATGTGCGTGAAATGCGCTTGCGCTTGATGCAGAATGCGGATGGTATGGATATTGATGGCGATTCGCGTGCAATCTTGGCGGCGGTTGCAGATTTTGAAATGAAACGTGTGTGTGGACGCAATGCAGATAGTATTGTGATGGTTTATGATGTGCCTTCGTTTGATGTGATGCGCCCAACACCATATTTTGATTATCGGATTGAGGCCGAAGGCGCAACTATGCGTGAATATGGTTTCAGATGTGTTTATAATAAATAATTAACAACAAAACAAAAGGGGCATGAAATGAAAAAAGTAGTATCTGTTATGGGTGTATTGGCCGTATTGGGCTTGGCTGGGTGTGGTGAAAAAGCACCGGTTGCAGAAAATGGCGATACAGTTGTAATCAATTTTGCGGGTTATTTGGATGGTGTTCAGTTCCCAGGTGGTACAGCAGAAAATTTCCCATTAAAGTTAGGTAGCGGTCAGTTCGTACCAGGTTTTGAAGAACAGTTGGTTGGTATGGCCGAAGGTGAAGAACGTGATATCAACATTACTTTCCCAGAACAGTATGTTGAAGATTTGGCAGGTAAGTCTGTAATCTTTAAGGTCAAAGTTGTAGATATTGTTGAAAAATAATTATTCAAATCCCGCCGAAAGGCGGGTTTTTCTTGGTTATATAATATTTTGTTTTGCTGGGTTGCTTTTTGGGAAAAACAGCTTATATATATCATAAATTCGCGAATCGGGTTTTTGTGTGGTATAATTTCACAGATAATAAAAGGATTTAGGTATGGCTTTGATTCCAATGGTTATAGAAGAATCACCACGCGGTGAACGTTCATTTGATATTTACTCGCGCTTGTTACGCGATCGTATAGTTATGGTTAATGGACAAATTGAACCAAATATGGCAAACAGTATTGTTGCCCAGTTGCTGTTCTTGGAATCTGAAAATCCAAATGCAGATATTTCGATGTATATTAATTCGCCGGGCGGTGATGTTTCCGCAGGGTGGGCAATTATGGACACTATGCAGTATATCAAGGCACCGGTTTCAACCATTGGTATGGGGCTGGTTGCGTCTATGGGGTCGGTATTGCTGGCCGCCGGTGAAAAAGGTAAACGTTTCGTTTTGCCAAATACACAAATTATGATTCATCAGCCGTTGGCAGGTGCACAGGGGCAAATTACTGATATGGAAATTCAGATGACCCAGTATCAGAAAAATAAAAAGACCTTAATCAAACAAATGGCTGAATTCACAGGCAAAAAAGAAAAAGAATTGTTTGATGCGATGGAACGTGATAACTGGATGTGCCCGGCCGAGGCCAAAGATTTTGGTTTGATTGATGCGGTTTTGGAACGTAAATAATTTCGGCGTTTTTTGGGGGAATGTGATATGAGTGACGAAAAAACACCAAATACAGAAAATAACCAGCAGTTCTGCAGTTTCTGCGGCAAGGCGGTTTATGAAGTAAAAAAATTAGTCAGTGGGCGTAATGTCTGTATCTGCGATGAATGTATCAATCTGTGTAATGATATTATGGCGGATGATAATCGACGCGAGGTTAGTGCCGATGTTAAAAAATTGCCAACACCATCCCAGATTTACAATTTCCTGAATGAATACATTATTGGCCAGGAAACGGCAAAGCGCACGTTGTCGGTGGCGGTGTATAATCACTATAAACGTCATTCAGTTGCGACGACTTCGAATGTAGAAATTCAAAAGTCTAATGTTTTGTTGATTGGTTCAACCGGTACGGGTAAGACATTGTTTGCCCAGACCTTGGCGCGTATTTTGGATGTGCCATTTGCAATTGCGGATGCAACCACATTGACCGAAGCCGGATATGTTGGCGATGACGTGGAAAGCGTTTTGACACGTTTGTTGCAGAATGCGAATTTTGACGTGGAACGCGCGGGGCGCGGAATTATATATATCGACGAAATCGACAAGATTTCCAGAAAATCTGAAAACCCGTCGTTGACGCGTGATGTGTCGGGCGAAGGTGTTCAACAGGCTTTGTTAAAGTTAATCGAAGGTACTGTTGCAAATGTTCCGGCCGGTGGCGCAGGGCGCAAGCACCCGGGCGAGGCAACCGTACAATTAGACACCAGCAAGATTTTGTTCATCTGTGGCGGTGCGTTTGATGGTCTGAACAAGATTATTGGCAATCGTACATCGGAACGTTGTGGGATTGGATTTGGGGCGCATGTAGAATCCAAAGAAGAACGTAATGCCAAGGATTTCTTGAAGGATGTCGAGCCAGAAGATTTGGTAAAGTTTGGTATCATCCCAGAATTGATTGGGCGTTTGCCTGTTATCACTACGTTAGAGGCGTTGGATGAAGAAGCGCTGGTGAAAATATTGACTGAGCCGAAAAATGCGATTGTAAAGCAGTTTACAGCAATGCTGGAAATGGACGGCGTTAAATTGAACATTACGGATGATGGTTTGCGCGCAATCGCAAAAATGGCGGTGGCACGCAAGACAGGGGCGCGCGGATTGCGCAGTATTCTGGAACGTGTATTGTTACAGCCTATGTTCGATGCGCCGGACAAAGAAGATTTGGCAGAAATCGTAATTGATGCAGATGTTGTTGATGGAAAAAAACAACCTGTTGAAATTATGAAGGAATCTAAGAAAGCCGCATAAATAAAAATCCCCGCCGGAATGGCGGGTTTTTTAAAGTTTTTTTGTTGCTTTTGTTGCATGGCGCGCAAATGCGTGATATTATCGTGGGTGATAAAGGATGTAAAGTTATGCAAAACGAATTATTGGTCGAATTACAGGCGCGTGGTTTTATAAATCAGACGTCTAATTTAGATGGGCTGAATGATGCATTGAATGCGGGTAAAATTACCGCATATTTGGGGTCGGATCCAACCGCTGATTCATTACATGTTGGGCATTTGGTGCCGGTGATGATGATGCGTTGGTTGCAGAAATATGGACATAAGCCAATTACGCTGGTTGGTGGTGCAACGGGGCGTATTGGTGATCCATCTGGTCGCGACAGCGGACGTCCAATGATGACCGAAGAAACTTTGGCAAAAAATGTTGCAGGACTAAAAAAATCATTTTCTAAGTTTTTCAAATTTGGTGATGGTGCGTCAGATGCGATTATGGTTGATAACTATGATTGGATGAAAAATTACAGCCATCTGGATTTTTTGCGTGATTTCGGAACAGATTTTACTGTGCCACGCATGTTGTCTATGGATTCGGTAAAGCGCAGATTGGATAATGGTATGACGTTCTTGGAATTTAACTATATGACGTTCCAGGCGGTGGATTTCTTGACGTTGTATCGTGAACATAATTGTATATTACAGACCTGTGGCGCGGACCAATGGGGTAATGCCATTATGGGGATTGAACTGATACGTAAAAAGTTGGGCAAGGAAGCATTCGTTCTGTCAACATCCCTGATTACCGATGCCAATGGCAATAAAATTGGAAAATCGGCGGGAAATGCGGTCTGGGTGAACGAAGATAAAACGTCGCCATATGAATACTATCAGTATTTCCGCAATATATCGGACGATTTGGTGGAAAAGTTCTTGAAGATATTTACAGAAATTCCATTGGATGAAATTGCACGTTTATCTGCATTGCAGGGTGCGGAACTGAATGTTGCGAAAAAGGTTTTGGCGTTTGCTGCAACTGAAATTGCACATGGCACGGATGCGGCACGCGCCGCCGAAGAAACTGCAAATGCGCTGTTTGGGGGTGGGGCAAATCTGGAAAATATGCCAACGGTGGAAATAGAAATGTCGGATGATATGGGAATTTTGGACTTCTTGGTCGCTACAGAATTGTTCCCATCTAAGTCTGAAGCGCGCCGTATGGTCGAGCAGGGGGGAATCCAAATCGACGGAAATAAGATTGTCGATCCGCGCGCGGTTGTGGCGGCGGCGTCCGAATTTATGGTGCAAAAGGGTAAAAAGACATTCTTGAAAGTGATAAGAAAATAATGAAGAAGATAATCGCAATATTTTCTTTGTTGTTTGTTGTGGTGGCACCGTCCTATGGGGCCAGCGAATTGTCCAAGATAAATGCCCAGATTAAGCAAACAGAACAACAAAATAAAAAGTTGGAACAACAGGTTAAAACATCTGAGCGTGAGATTTCAAAAACTAAAAAAGAACTGGTGCGGGCAGCAGACAAGGTAAGCAATCTGGAAGATCAGCGTGGTGCTATGGCAAAAAAAATTGCCGAATTGGATGCGCAACGTGATAAAATTACACGAGAAATGGATGCAAATCGGGCGCGAATTTCTGATGCTGCGGCCAGTATTTTGTTCGTTGCGTCGCATCCCAGTTTTGATTCCGAAGATATGCGAGAATATGTGCTGATGTCGGCGGTGCTGTCGGGAACGGCACAACAACTGGACGAGCAGATTGCGCGTGCTGAGGAACAGGTGCGTGAACTGGGGAAAATTCGTGATGCACGGGCGGTCGAAAAAGAAAAATTAGATCGAACCGCAAAAAAATATCAGAAAGAGAAAAAGGAACTTGATAAACTGTTAAAGACGCGTAGTGCGCAAAACGAGAAATTAAAAAATGAACATTCGGCATTACAGAAAAAATTGCGTGATTTGTCCGCGCGGGCAAAAAGTATTTCTGAATTGTCGGCAGGTGTAGGTAGTTCCGAGATGTCGGGGGATTCACGATTTTCAAAGCGTAAACTGAATTTGCCGGTGCGTGGACGCGTAGTGGTAAAGTTTGGCGAAAAAACCGCATTGGGGTTAAATTCTGATGGGTGGCGCGTGCGTACGCGTGGTGATGCATTGGTTATGGCGCCGGCGGATGGTGTTGTAAAATTTGCAGACAGTTTCCGTGGTTTCGGCAAGGTGGTAATTATGTCGCATAAGAATGGCTATAATACCGTTATGACAAATCTGGGGAATATTGACGTTATGTTGGAACAAGAAGTTTTGGCCGGCGAACCAATTGGACGTATGAATCCGGATAAACCAGAAATGTATCTGGAGGTGCGTCGTGGTAACAAAGCCGTTGATCCTGCGCGATTGTTCAAAGAAGAATAAAAATACCCCGCAATAATGCGGGGATTATATTTATTGTTTGTCGCAATTCTTTTTTTCCATTTCTGGCTTTTTATTGCAGTTTGCGTCGTGTACGCATGAACAGTTTTTACATTTGCCTGGTTTGTTTTCTGGTTTTGACATTTTTTTTCCTTTTTTGTTGTTAGTTTAATTTTGTCCGGACGAAAAAATAATACTCTGTGGTGGGGGTATACGACAATATGTGTGTTTTCCCAAAAAAGTAATTGTATTTTTTTTATGTGTGGGGTAATATCAGGCCGTTGTTCGGGGTGTAGCTCAGCCTGGTAGAGTACTTGCATGGGGTGCAAGGGGTCGCAGGTTCGAATCCTGTCACCCCGACCATAAAAATTCAAACGGACCGTGTGTCCGTTTTAATTTTTATTAGTGGGTATAACGGTTCGATACGTCGCATTGTGTGTTCACGATGCCTTAGGTTCGAGCCGTAGGCGAAAGGGGCCCGCCACGAAAGTGGTGGGAATTACAATCCTGTCACCCCGACCATTTACATGACATAGAAAGTGTATATTTCCTATTTTTTTTAATCCGAAACAATTTAATTATATTTTTCAATGGGTTAACGATTGTTTTCTGGCGCCACCAAGAGAGTGACATTCGATTGTATGACACTTTTTTGCGCATCTAAAAGTGTGTTTTTGGCCAAAAGGTATACCTCATATAAAAAATTATGAACAGGTGACTGATAACTCATTGAAATAGATTTATTTTTATCTGGTTGTCGCTAGTTTTAATCTACTCAACATTGCCAGAGTGGATGTGAACTACAGAAGGATAATAATTTATGTAACACATTTAATTACAATAATTTAATGACCTATTTGCCAAATTGAGTTGGTAGCAAGCTCAACATACATTTTGATGAATAAAATTCGTTCACTAGCTGCTAGCTCATCATAAAATAATATTTTGTATGTGACTTATAGTCCGTTGTTTTATAGTCGACTTTTAAATAAAATGTTCCCTGATGGAGATTACAATGATTCTCAAAAAATTAGGTGAGCGCATTAAGAAGTTGCGCAAAGAAGCTGGAATTTCTCAGGAGAAACTAGCCGAATTAGCAGGATTAGATAGAACATATATTAACGGCGTGGAGAACGGAAGACGCAATATTTCAATCATTAATATGGAAAAAATATGTATTGCTTTAGAAATATCATTGGTAGACTTTTTCAATTTTTTGGAGGAATAGAAGTGCAGTTAAACTACAAATATAACTCAAGTGGTAATATAAAATTCTCGTCAGGATTTGATAAAGAAAATTATATATCATATAAAACCATTTATGAGGCAATGCTATTAACCCACAAAACACTTGATAGGTTTTCAGAATTTGAGGTTGATGTATTTTCTTTGTTAGGCATGAGAAATTTAAGTGCTTTTGTAGGAGAAACATTTGTTTCATCACTTGCTCGTGTTTCTAATGGTCTATTGATGAAAAATCCACATCAGGATGGTTATCCTGATTTATTATTACTAGATTCTAAAGGAAAAGAGATTCTTTCCATCTTGTCAGAAAAGATGAAAGAAAAGGAACCTTTTAGTCCTTTTATTAATGGCGGAATAG
Source organism: Alphaproteobacteria bacterium (assembly GCA_046882065.1). Classification (GTDB taxonomy): domain Bacteria; phylum Pseudomonadota; class Alphaproteobacteria; order Rs-D84; family Rs-D84; genus Enterousia. The sequence goes on from JBKSMY010000014.1 coordinate 12,656, forward strand.
AAGTTAAGGCAACATGTGGAGCGCTTCCTTCTGCTCAATATTTTACAAAACATAAACTACCAAAACCAGACATTTATGATCAACGAATATTCTACTTAAAGGGATATAACTGGAAAGCACATCATAGACAAACAAATAATTTAATAGGAATAGTTTGGGATTTTATTGACAAACGTATTAGAATAGTTTCCATAT
>JBKSMY010000015.1:0-30663 GCA_046882065.1 Alphaproteobacteria bacterium
GGGGGGGCAAACGCCCCCCAAACTAACTGAACTACGGGAATAAATTCATATGCTGACATTGATTGACGGAAATTCACTTTTATTTCGCGCATATTATGGTGTACACAGTCGCCTGACGCGCGCAGACGGCACACCAACCGGTGCTGTATATGGATTTTTCAATATGATTTTGCCAATATTGGCATCTGCAAAACCAGACGACGCATTCGTATGTATATTTGACGCATCACGCATCACATTCCGCCAGGATATTTACCCAGAATACAAAACGAATCGCGCCGCCACACCCGCGGACTTAATTGCCCAGGGTAAAATGATTCAGTCCGGCTTGTTATCAATGGGCGTGCCTGTTTTGTGTGTTCCTGGGGTCGAAGCCGATGATGTAATCGCAACCCTGGCGCACACAAACTGTACGGCATCAAACGCCACACGAATTATCACCAGCGACAAAGACCTGATGCAATTGGTGTCCGACTGTGTATTTTTATACGACGGCATGAAGAACCGTGAAATCCACGAACCAGAAGTTTTAGAAAAATTTGGCGTAACCCCATCCCAGGTAATTGATGTCCAATCCTTGATGGGCGATTCGTCCGACAATGTACCCGGCGTACCCGGTATCGGCCCGAAAAAGGCGGCTGAACTTATCAACCAATTTGGCACATTGGACAATTTGTATGCAAATCTGGCTGACGTCAAAAACGAACGCATTCGAAACCTTTTACGCGACAACCGCGAAATGGCGTACATATCACGCCAATTGGTATCATTAAAAACAGACGTTGATTTATCAGGCTTAACCATCACACCATTCCACTTCAACACGCCGGGCGCATTGGAATTTATTCGCACAAACGTGGAAAGCAATTCTTTGGCAACAAAAATCGAAAAACTGTTCCCAATTGAACAAAACTCACCAGCCGCCTCGGAATTTAACTTTCCAGGCAACGCATGTGATGTACCTGACAACACCACCCCATCCACACCACCAAAACAGCGCGATATAAAATGCGAAACAATCACAACGGTTGGGTCATTGGAAAAATACCTGGGTAAAATCGATAAAATATTGGCAATCGACACCGAAACAACAGGACTTAATCACATAGACGACAAAATCGTTGGCATTTCATTGGCAATCGACGATACACACGGCGCATACATCCCCATCCGTCATCGCGATAGCACACCCGACCTGTTTGGTGGCAACAATATCGTACCGAATCAACTGAACATTGAAACAGTTCGTGAAAAACTGTGGCCCGTGCTAACAAATCCAAACATTATCAAAATTGGCCACAATCTGAAATACGATTTGCATATTATGGCGAACGAAGGCTGGGACACAACAAAAATTCGCCCAATTGACGACACTATGCTGCTGTCCTACATACTACATGGCACACGCCATGGACATGGATTGGACGAATTGGCACTAATTTACCTGGGGCACGAAAACATCAAGTTTGCATCCCTGTTCCCACCAAAAACCCGCGACACAGACATGCATTTTGACATGCTAACAATCAAAGGTGCATGCCTGTATGCTGCCGAAGATGCCTGTATCTGTCGCGCGCTTTACGACATAATGCGTCCGGAATTAAACGCAGACGAACAACTGCGCAAATTATACGAGACATGCGACCTGCCCCTGATGCCAATTTTAATGCAGATGGAACGCACCGGCGTTATGGCAGATCGCGCAAAGTTGCAACACCTGTCCACCGTGTTTCATGAGCAATTACAAAAATTACAATCTGAAATCTGGACATTGGCCGGACACGAATTTAATATCGCCAGTCCAAAACAATTGGGCGTGGTTCTATTCGATGAATTACACCTGCCGGCAAATAAAAAGCGTTCAACCGATGCAGATTCTCTGAACGACATTATCGACGCACATGAAATTGTTGAAAAAATCCTAAATTGGCGTTCAATCGCGAAACTTGCTGGCACATACGCGGACGCATTGCCGCGACAAATCGCATCTGACGGCCGCATTCATACAACATATCTTCAGACCAGCACCAACACCGGTCGCCTGTCCAGCCGTGATCCAAACTTGCAAAATATACCAATTAAAACGGAACTGGGCGAAGAAATACGCAAATGTTTTGTTGCCGCCCCTGGCCACACATTAATATCGGTTGATTACTCTCAAATTCAACTGCGACTGCTGGCAGATTTGGCAAACGTTCATACGTTTAAGGAAACTTTCAACAATAATTCGGACATTCACGAACAAACTGCCCGCAAAATATTTAACATCAGCACCGACCAACCTGTTCCACGCGATTTGCGTCGTGCGGCAAAAACCGTAAACTTTTCAATAATTTACGGCATATCATCATTTGGTCTATCGTCCCAATTGGGCGTATCACGGGCTGACGCACAAAACATAATAAACACATACATGGCGGGTCTGCCTGAAATCCGCGAATACATTGACCGGACTAAACAATTTGCATTAGAACACGCCTGCGTTTATACCCCATGGGGTCGACGCATTGAATTACCCGACATAAAAAATCCACGCATGCGTGCATACGCCATGCGTGCAGCCATTAACGCACCAATCCAAGGATTCGAAGCCGACCTGATGCGACGCGCCATGGTTGAAATACACGAAAACATCATGCGTCCAAACAGCGACAAAATTCGCATGATTATGCAGGTTCATGATGAAACTGTATTTGAATGCAAGACAGAATTTGCCGATGAATTTGCACAAAAAATAAAATCCACCATGGAACACATCACAAAATTATCTGTGCCATTGGTGGCAGAATACATAATCAGTCCTGTATGGGGCAAATAAAAATCCCCCGTTCGGGGGATTTTTTTTACTTCAACATCTTTGCAACTTCATCTGCCAGATTGTCTTCGCGTTTTTCAATACCTTCACCCAACACAAAGAATGCAAAGCCTGCCAATTTACCACCAGCTTCGGCTACAACATCTTTTACTGTCTTCGAAGGATCCATAACGAATGGCTGTTCTTCCAGAACTGATTCGCCATAGTATTTCTTGATACGACCTTCTACCATCTTTTCAACGATGTTTTCTGGTTTACCTGCTGTTGCGCCAGATTCAATGAACACTTTCTTTTCACGTTCAACTGAAACAGGATCAACATCCGCGATTGTCATAAATTCAGGTTTGTTCGCTGCAATATGCATTGCGATTTTAGACCCCATTTCATCAATCTTGGCGTCGTCACCATTAATTGCAACTGCAACACCAATCTGGCCCATACCTGGAACCAAAGCGTTGTGAATATATGTAAAGATTTTATCACCCTGAACTGTTGCGATACGACGCAAGTTCATATTTTCACCAATTGTAGAAATTGTTGCTGCGATATCATCTTTAACTGCTGCCATTGTTGCATCGAAACCACCCTTCAATTCCATAGCCTTGGCTGCAACGTCTGCAACCAACTTCTGGAACTTTTCATTTTTCGCAACAAAGTCTGTTTCGGCATTCAATTCAACGACACAGCCCATACCGTCACATTTAACAACGGTCACCAAACCAGAAGCCGCAACACGACCCGCCTTGGACGCCGCCTTAACAATACCCTTTTGACGCAACCAATCGGCTGCTGCTTCGATATTGCCATCATTTTCGATTAAGGCTTTCTTACAATCCATCATACCTGCTGATGTTTTTTCACGCAGTTCTTGAATCAATTTTGCTGTAATTTCTGCCATTTTGAATCTCCCATTTATTTAATGTTGTTTTATTATTTCTGTCTTCCGAACAACAATCTAGCCCACCAAGGGCCTGTACTGTCCACAATGTTGCGTGCACGCATAGTTGCCTCAACAAAGCCAAGACACAACGGCCCAAACTTACCTGGAACAACAGTTGCAACAAATCCAACCTTTTTACCAGTCACAGGGTCCTTGCATTCATAGTATCGTGCATCCCCAACGGTACCAGCATATGTTGCCATATACTGGTTCCCGACGGATGTTTTTACCAACTGTTCTTGTGTTTTGTCATTTTTATTCATAACACAACCCCAGTATTATTTGTCAGCCTTTTCTGCCAATTTACCACGACGTTCTGCACGCGCTTCTGATGTCTTAGATTTAATCTTGGCTTCTTTTTCCTTGATTTCATCTTCTAAATCATCGGCCGCTTCTGCACGCATGTCGGATTCAACCTTTTTACCGGCTGCCCCGCCCAAACGTTTTTCAATACCAGACAGAATTGCGTCTACGAACAAATCGCAATACAACTGTGTTGCACGCGCCGCATCGTCATTACCTGGAACTGGGTAATCAACCATTTCTGGATTTGCGTTTGTATCGCAAATCGCGATTGTTGGGATATCCAAATTCTTGGCTTCACGAACTGCGTTCATTTCACGAGGCACATCGATAACAACCATCGCCTGTGGAACGCCGTGCATATCCAAAATACCACCAAAGATATCGCGCAGTTTTTCAACTTCTTTCGTCATAACGCCAACTTCTTTCTTGGTCAAGCCCAATTTGTCAGCATTTGCGATATCGGCTTCCATCTTCTTCAAACGGCGAATAGACTGAGAAACTGTTGTCCAGTTAGTCAACATACCACCCAACCAGCGGTTGTTAACATAATACTGACCGCAACGTTCTGCAGCGTCTTTAACAATATCTTTTGCCTGATGCTTTGTTGCAACAAACAGAACCTTGCCGCCTGCAGCTGCGATTGCTTCCAACGCAACCAAAGAACGGTGCAACAAAGGTGCAGTTTTGTTCAAGTTAATGATGTGAATTTTATCTTTTACGCCATAAACATATGGTGTCATCAATGGATTCCAGCGACGTGTGTGGTGACCGAAATGAACACCAGCTTCCATCAACTGTTTCATTGTAAATGTTGGCAATGCCATGATTTTCATCCTTTTTTGTGTTGTTATCCTCGCCGTCTGTGGAAACCCAAATGAATCATTTGGACACAAATTTAACAGAACGGCTGTGTTCTTCGCACAAAGTGCGTGCCACGATAATAAACAAAACCCAGCAAAAAATCAAGTAAAAATATAAAAAAATCACTTAATTCGCACCATCTAAAAAAAAGCCTTTTAAGATTGACAAACCAAACCTTTGTACTATATTAGTAGTGTGTGGCGTGTGCCCACCCAGAAAAAGGAAAGAAATGACGATGTACAAGAACATCTTAACGGCTGTTTTATCTGGTACGCTGTGTTGCGCACCGGTTTTTGCCGCAGACAACTGCGACAATGCGTTGTATCGTCGTTACAATCCAGAAAAATGCGCAAAAGAATACCAAGATTCTGGTTTTTCATTTGCAACAACCGCTGCCGTTGCATCTGGCACAGCCGCCTTAATTGGTGGAACGATTGCATTATTGGCCACCCCATCATCTGGCAACAGCAATTCCACACCAACCACAACTCCAACATTACCGACATACACAATGGTTGGCGGCGACGTTGACACGGTACATTTGTCTTCAATATTTAACGATTCCAATTATTACGAAAATGCGAGTCAATACAACGACATACGCGCAGCATATTCATTGGCACGCGGTTATACTGGCAAAAATTCATATATTGCCGTATTTGATTCCAACAATACAACATCACATGGCGCAAACGTAGCCGCCCTTGCGGGGGGAACAATTGCCCCCGACGCAAATGTAAATATTTACACCGTTGCACGTTCCCAATACGACTTTGATTCATTCTATGAAATCGGCAATACAATCCAGAACGCAACCACAGACGGCGCAAACATTTACAATTTCAGTTGGTCTGCCGACATCTATGCCAACCAGATCCGTTCACGGCATCACATGGAACAATTAACTGACAAAAACTTTATCAATTCTTTGACAAATGCAGCCTCAACAAACGATGCTATTTTTGTCTGGGCGGCTGGCAACGACAGCAATTCTCAATCCAGTGCTTTATCTGCCATGCCATTACACATCCCAGAATTGAATGGACACTTTGTAAATGTTGTTGCCTGGGACAGCGCAACAGGTTCATTGGCATATTACAGCAACGAATGCGGCATCACAAAAAACTATTGCATCACCGCCCCCGGCAGCGACATTAACGCCCCAGCCACAAACGAAATCATCAGCGGCACCAGTTTTGCAGCACCAATCGTATCTGCCGCCATTGCAGTAATCCGCGAAGCATTTCCATACATGCAGGCGAACCAAATCACAGCCCTGCTGTTTGAAACAGCCCGTGACATAGGCGAAGTTGGTGTTGACACGGTTTATGGACATGGCATGCTGGACCTTGAACGCGCGACACGTCCCGTGGGTGCCGAACTTGTCCCATTATCGGACGGAATGACCGTTGCCCTGCACACCGCACACATGCCAGGAAACGTTGCACATAACATCAAATCAGAAAACATCAAATTTGCCTTTGTTGACAGTTATGGTCGCGCATTTGACGCAAACCTGAACGACAACATCAGCATAAAAAATCGCAGTATCGGTCTGGAACGCCTGCGCACAAACAATGAAACCCGCATCAATTTTGGGAATATTGAATTCGGATTTAAGAACACAGAAATCTTGAACAGCGACGGTTTTCTGTCCACAAATTCACAAAACACACTTACTTTTATCGGCATGAACAACGCCATCCACCTTGGCAACACCACCCTGTTCAGTCGCACGACCATCGGCACAATGAATCCAACCGCATCTGCTGAATCCATGATAAACGGTTTTTCAGACATTCTAACCGGCTCTATCACTTTTGGGGCAAAAACAGACAATTGGACATTTACATTTGGCACAACAGACACAATTATTAACGGCAACATGTACCTGCGCGCCCCAACAGGACGACGCGTTAATGGCGATTATACATTTGCAAATCACAGCATTGACATGACAAGCCGTCCATCTATCGAAGTATCCGCATCATACAAATTTATGACCGCCGGATTTGTAGACAATCCATTCGGAACAGATGAATTATATTTCATCGCCAAGACTAAACTACAGTTTTAAAATAAAAATCTTAAACAAAAATCAGCGACAATCGTTTCTACAAAAAAGCGCTTGCTTTTTAGGTTTATAATTGCTCAAATCCAATATATTGAATAAACTAAAAGGAAAGTGTTATGGCAGGAAGTATTAACAAAGTTATATTAGTTGGAAACATCGGCCAAGAACCCCAGGTTCGCACCATGGGCAGCGGTCAAAAAGTGGTCAGTTTTTCTCTGGCAACATCTGATCGTTGGCGCGATCGCACAACCGGCGAACAAAAGGAACAAACAGAATGGCATCGCGTTGTAATCTTTAACCCAAATTTGGTCGAAGTTGCTGAACGCATGCTGCAAAAAGGCACTAAACTGTATTTAGAAGGTTCCCTGCGTACACGCAAATGGCAAAACCAGTCTGGCGCAGACGTATTCACAACCGAAGTTGTCCTGAACCCATTCGGTGGCCAAATGGTTATCCTAAGTGGTGCAAAATCAATGGATAGTATGGGTTCCGAATATGCTGCATCCCCAGCACCGGCATCTGCCCCACGCGAAGAAATTTCCGTTGCAGACATCGGTGACGACATACCGTTCTAAACCCAAAAAAATAAAACCCGCAACTGCGGGTTTTATTTTTGAATTACGCGCGCATAATCAGAAACCAATTTTTCATGTATATCATGTTGAATTTGCGCAAATGATTTATATTCACCTTTGTCGGTCTTGAATGGCACCCGCCCAACCGATTCCAGATAATTACAATCAAACCCCGCCGTTCCATCGGGATAAAAACAATAAACAACACGCCCATGCGACCCGCCCAACGGTGGCACAACAATTTCGGTCAACTTTTTTTCCATTGGCACATTACCAACATCAACAAAATCACCAACATAAGATTCAACCCGCACACCATTTATCATATATTTTGCCGCCCATTTTTGTGGCATTTTCTCAAAATTTTGCACATTCAACTGCGGATTATTCAAAATACGCGATTCCAACAACGGCACAGATTCTGACAAAGTAAATGTTTTCAGATTAACTTTTTTACGCAATTGTTTATCTTTCGTAATCAAATCAGCTATTTGAACAAACCAGTCTGCCGATTGCGCGGGGTGCAATTTATCATCCACAGACACCGCCATACTTAACATTGACGTGGTGGGCATTTTCCGCATCAACAACCACCGACCACAAACCCGCAACAGCCATTTTGGATATCGGCGCAAGAAATCATGGATTTGTTTTTCTTCGGCCACCATTCCGCGCCCAGGTTGCAAATTTTGCAACATATTCATAACATCGGCGCATTTTTGCGAATCCATAACCCATGCACCATTTGTCTTTAACTGCAATCCCCACCCACGCCCCAAAACCATATCGGCACAAGCCCTAACATAATTGATCGGCGCAGTAAATATTTCGCCACCGGAAAACACAACTGAATTGGTAAACGCAGGAACCTTGTCAAATTCATCCAGATAAAATTTCAAATCAGCATACGGCAACACGTTCTGGGAAACATTTGGCGAAGAACGCATATAACACCCACGACACCCCAAATTACAATGCTGGGTTAAATAAAACAGTACCTCAATCTCGTAATTTTTCGTATCATATATAATATCTGATATACGCTTGGAATAAGAATCTACCATTTAATTTTTTCCAATTCCTGCTTTGACTTAATCAACCTTTGAATATTATCACGACAGTCCCTGGCGCACCGAACATTTGCCAGCCCCAGATGCAGATTCAATGCCCCAATCAATGAATTCACAATCGCCATATCATAATTTTCATGAACCGCCGTCACAATGGCTGCCAATATACACGAAGCACCAATCGCGACACCACCATAACCAACAACCTTGGACATTTTTGCCCTGTCCTGTGATTTTTTTATCAATTCTTCTGTTGATTTAATCAGTTCTTGTTTTGGTATCATTTTTATCATCTTTGCTTTTGATTATTGTCTATTTTCTTTTTAGCCTGATAAATTATATATGCAGTGTGCCCCGTATATATAACACACATCAAATACAGCAACAACGACATCATTGCATGTTTATCATATCCATCTTTTATCAACGCCATACCATTACAAATTGTACCACCCACAGCCATCCCATTACCAACGGTCAAGATCAACATAATAGCATGATACAACGCATCATGATTTGGTTTATTATTAAAATTCTTATTATCAAAATCGCACTTACTCATACCCAAAACAATAACCCAAAAACATCTTTTCGTCAACAAAAAAGTATTTTGTTTTCGACTTTAATTCTGCTACTGTGGCAAACATGACAAAGCAAACACCAGACTTTTCATTGGAAATTGCATGTGACGCAAAATTTATTGCCGGCGTAGACGAAGCCGGCCGTGGCCCCCTGTGCGGACCTGTTGTTGCGGCGGCGGTAATATTCCCACACCACGACATTGAAATTCCTGTTATTATCCGCGATTCTAAACAGATGACACCGCCCCAACGCGCAGCCGCATACGATTGGATTACAAAAAATACAATTTGGGCGGTTGCCGAATGCAGTCCCGCTGAAATTGACGAACTAAACATTCTTTGGGCATCAATGACGGCTATGAAACGCGCGGTTGACAAACTGCCACAGATACCGGATCATTGTTTAATCGACGGGAACAGATTGCCGCGCGATTTAGTTGGAACCCCTGTTGTTCGTGGCGACGCAAAATCATTATCAATTGCCGCCGCATCCATTATTGCCAAGGAAACACGCGATAAAATCATGCATGACCTGGCGCAACAATTCCCCCAATACGGCTGGGACAAAAACGCAGGTTATCCGACAAAATCACATTTGCGCGCCCTTGACCAATATGGTATAAATGAGCATTATCGAAAAAGTTTTGGACCCATTAAGCAAAGGATAAAGGATGAAACTTCGCACAATTGAAAATTTAGACCTGCGTGGGAAATATGTATTACTGCGCGATGATTTTAACGTCCAAATTGTTGACGGCGTAATTACCGAACCATTCAGAATCGACGAAAGCATGCCAACCATAAACGCCCTGCGCGCGGCTGGTGCCCGTATTGCGATTGTCGCGCACCGCGGCCGCCCAAAAGGAACACGCAATATGGAATACACCTTGCAGCCAATCGCTGACTTTATGGGAATTAAACTTATCCCAGACTGTCTGGACAAATCTTTCATGCCACAAATGCAGGACGGCGATGTTGTTTTACTGGAAAACGTTCGATTTTATGCGGGCGAAGAACAGAATAATCCTACTTTTTCCGCAGAACTGGCACGCGGATTTGACATATTTGTAAATGACGCCTTTGCGGTGTCACACCGCGCCCATGCCAGCACCGTTGGCGTTGCGGAAATATTACCGTCATACGCGGGAAAATTATTGGCATCTGAAATAGAACATTTGACAGCCGTTATGGAAAATCCTGCACGCCCCCTGCTCTCGATTGTCGCAGGCAGCAAAGTTTCTACAAAAATCGGTGTATTAAAGGCTCTGGCCAAACTGTCTGACACGTTAATTATTGGTGGCGCATTGGGAACAACTTTCAACTATGCAACCGGCGCCCATGTTGGAAATTCATTGTACGAAGCCGACCAACGCGACACAGCCCTAGAAATTCTGGAATACGCCAAACAAAACAACTGCCAAGTATTGCTGCCATTGGACAAAGGCGTCGCCAAAACTTTTGAACGTGACGCCGTACGCACCAACAAGGATTTTACCGAAATCGAAGCCGACGACATCATTATTGACGCAGGAATTAAAACCACCGAACGCGACGTTGCGGCAATCCGCGATGCGAAAACGGTTATCTGGAACGGCACAGTCGGCATGGCAGAATGGGCACCAACATGGTCATACGGTTCATTTGCATTGGCGAACGCGATTGCCGAACAAACCCGTGCCGGCAAATTAACCAGCATTGTCGGCGGTGGCGATACAGTTGCCGCCCTGTCCGCATGCGGTGTCAAAGGCGACATCACCTATGTATCCACCGGCGGTGGCGCATTCCTTGAATTTATCGAAGGCCGCACCCTGCCCGGCATCGCAATACTGGAAAACAAATAATCAAAAAGCCCACAAATGTGGGCTTTTTATCACTATTCTGACATACGTCCGGGAACTACAACACCACCCTTCAAGTTTTGTTTATAGACCTCAACATATGGTTGCAGGACACTCTGCAGCACATCAGGAATTTCAGCACCATTCAAAACATGTCGAACAACTTCCTGATAAATGGTTGCGAATGCCCGCATCTGGGTCAGTGCGCCCGCCGCCCCCACAGTTAACCCTAAACCATCAACAGACACATATTCACACACCGTTGGCCCAATCGCAGAATACGATTTTGCTATTGCATTTTCATACGCATTTGCATTCTCGGCACAAACACCTGTGTCAACAGGCATAGTTATTGCCACGGCATATTTATTTGCATCATTAAAATGCGCCTCGGCACTATGATGCATTGCATCTGGAATCTTGGCAATCTGCATACGCGTATTCTTGATTGATTCATTTTGCATCTGTGTATGCCATAAAACGGTTTTTTCAAAAACATCACCCATATATAAATGGACAAAATCCGCAACACCCTGTTGCGATGCGACGGCCCAAAACAAAGCCATCTGAACAGCAACATTTTCATTTATAGATTCTGACAATGACCGTTCTGACATTTCAGCCGCACTAATCAACATGGACGCCATATCATCACGTTTCATTCCTGCAAACGCCAGCGCAAACAACACATGATCATCAAACGCCGAAAAGCGTCCACCTACATCATCATGAATATACAGGTCCCCTAACCATTTTTCTGTATCAGACGTTCTGCGCAAACTGCTGCGTTCCGCATCAGCATCCGTCACAGCAATAAAATGTTTTGATGCACAAATATCTGGTGTTGCATCACCACGCGCAGCATATTCATCAACCAACATTTTTTTCACACGTTTCAATGCATCGGTTGTTTCAAACGTCGTCCCCGACTTTGACACCACCAAAAAAACAGCCCGTGTAACATCACCAATACGCTTCATCAATCTATTAACGCTAAGGCTGTCTATATCAGACCAGAACAAAACATCGGTGCCATCTATATTCAACCCATTTATAGACAAAACATGCTCAATCGGATGCTTAGACCCACCAATACCTAAAACAACCAACTTATTGGCGCCGGTGGCATCCTTGGACCTAGCGACCAAATCATAAATATGGTCAACCCGCCCGATTTGTTTTTGTGGCAAATCAATCCAATTCAAGAACTGTCCCGGTCGACCTGCCCTTAACTTAACCGCACCAACAATCTGTGTCATATACTGTTGATATCCCGAAAAATCAAAACCAAAAAATTCTATATTTAAATGTTTCATGTTTTCTACTTTCTCTTACGCTTATACGCCAACACATACGGCACAAATTTATCGCCATGCTGATTTCCCAGCCACGCACGCGGAATCAAAACAGCATTCCCCATACCAGCCGCCATTTTTTCTTGTGTTTCCCCATTTTTAGCGTTAATCAAACATTCTAACTTTACAGACACAGAATCCATGGTTCCTGGCAATACAAATGTGATTTCATCACCCACACGCGTTTCATTACGCAGTTCAAGCGTAATATTTTCGTCATCCGTCGCCACAATCACGCCCGCGGCATGAAAATCAGACGTACTGCGTGTTGTTTCATAGTTATGCGCCGACGGCCCCAGCGGTCCATCAAAGAACGCCGTCGTATAACCACGCGTTTCCAATCGATTAAGGTTTTCCATAAATGGCGTCGGGTCAAAATTATCAGGATCTGCCGCATACGCATCCAGCGCACAACGATATGCATGCACCACCGAACCCACATAGTATTCACTACGGTTACGGCCTTCGATTTTCAAACTGTCTGGATGCGCCGCGACAACCTCGCCCAGGCGTGGCATCAGACACAAATCCTTGGAATTCATAATATATGCGCCACGTTCATCTTCATCAATCGGCATTTCAACACCGCTGTCTTTCTCGCGCAGAATCACATCATACTTCCATCGGCACAACTGGGCGCACGCGCCACGATTTGCCGGCCGTCCGGTAATAAAGTTAGACAACAGACAACGCCCCGAATAAGACATGCACATTGCCCCATGCACAAAAATTTCCAGACCAACATCCGGACAGGCTTCTCGTATGGTCTTAAATTCGGCATGCGACACCTCGCGCGCCAGAACGCATAATTTAGCCCCTGCATTTTGCCAGAACTTTACTGTTTTCGCAGAACAAATATTTGCCTGGGTTGAAATATGAATTGGCATATCTGAGAAATTTTCCCGCACCCACATAACAATTCCCGGGTCCGATACAATCAGTGCATCTGGCTTCAGATACTCTATTACTTCGGCCACACGCGGCATATTTGCGTATTCATGGTCGTGCGCGAACAAATTGAACGCCAGATAAACCTTCTTACCCGCAGCATGCGCCAGGTCGATACCCTGCTTAACTTCTTCTACGTTAATTTTCGCGCGCGCCCGCATAGAAAAGCCTGGCAAACCCGCATAAATTGCATCTGCGCCATATAAAATGGCAGTTTTAAAGGCGTCTAACGTACCCGCCGGCGCCAACAATTCAGGTAATTTTGTACTCATGCCCCCTATTTTGCCCCAAATAAAATCAAAGGCAAGAATTTTATAAACACCACGCGCTTTACTAAAAACATCAATTTCTGCCAACTTTTTATTGATTAAGCAATTATCTTTGCTATTCTTTGACGCGAAGAAAAAAGGATTAGACATGTATAAAAGGAATTATTACAAACCAAACAAACGCAGCGAACCTGACGAAAAGTTTCATAAATACGCAAATACAGAACTGATTACAGCGATTAAGGATTTTCAACGCGATAACAATTATATACTTGCATTGAACTGTGGTTCATCATCATTAAAATATCAGGTTTTTGATGCTAACACAAAAAAAACCATCATTGGTGGAAACGTTGAAAAAATTGGTTCTGCGGATTCTTTTATAACTCAAAAAATGCCTGACGGCACAAAACAGAAAAAAGAAACCCCAATGAAAAACCACAACGAAGCATTAAGCATTGTATTATATATGTTGCGTTCTGCATCGATTGATTTGAATGAAATCAAGGGCGTTGGCCATCGCGTTGTAATGGGTGGTGATAAATTTGCGTCATCGACACAAATAAACGATGACGTCATCAGAACTATTGATAAGTTATCAGCATTGGCACCATTACACAACCCACCTGCCCTGCGTGGCATTATTACTGCGAAACAGTTATTACCAAACGCAGCCCAAATTGCTGTATTTGACACCGCATTCCATCAAACGATGCCTGACTATGCATACCGCTATGCTGTACCATCTGCGTGGCACCGTGAATTAGGGGTACGTCGTTACGGTTTCCACGGAACATCACACTTGTATGTTTCCAAGCGCGCAGCGTCTATGCTGAACAAACCTGCTAACGAATGTAATTTGATTACAATGCACATTGGATCTGGCGCATCTGCCACAGCAATCAAAAACGGCATATCTGTTGACACATCATTGGGCATGACCCCACTATCTGGTTTAACAATGGGGACACGTCCAGGCGACCTGGACCCAGGTGTAATATTATATGTCATGGAACAGTTAAAATTAACACCGGCCCAAATGCAAACATACTTAAGCAAAAAATCTGGTCTTCAGGGCATCACAGAACAATTTGCAGACCGTCGCGACGTAGAAGACAACCGCTTCACAAACGACAAATGCCGTCTAGCAATGGATATCGAAGCCCACAATGTCAAGAAATACATTGGTGCCTATATGGCGGAATTGGGCCGCACAGATGCGCTGGTATTTACGGCGGGCGTTGGTGAAAACGACGACCTGTTGCGCGACAAATTCTGCCGTGGCATGGAACACATGGGCATAAAAATGGATTTTGACAAAAACATGGGCTTATTGGCACGCAAAGGCGCCGGGGAATCCGTACTCAGTACTCCAGACAGCCCCGTTAAAATCTTTATGATTCCAACGAACGAAGAACTGGTAATTGTCGAAGATACATTGGCGATCATGAACGGAACATATAATCCAAATCACCTGGAAATGGATTACAGTTTCGCCCCAAAATTACCAAAGAAAAATGCGTCCCAGGCCGCGTTCCAAACCGCCCAGCAGTTGCAACGCCAGGCGCAAGAAAAGGCAACGCAACACCAAAAATAAAAAAAATCCCCGAATGGGGATTTTTTACTTGCGTTAAGGTTTCATATATGTATAATTGTGGGGCAACGCCGGTTTAGCTCAGCTGGTAGAGCGGCTGATTTGTAATCAGTAGGTCGTTGGTTCAAGTCCGACAACCGGCACCAGAATTAAGAATACTAGAAAACCGACACTATCGTCGGTTTTTCTTTTGTTATGATTCAAAAATCACAGAATCATAAAAACATTGGAAATCCAACACTTTTTTTGCTGATGCTAACTCAAAAAATAAATATTGTTAAAAACTGTAAAGCATAGTGTTGTGCAACATTATAAAAAAACACCCCGGAATAAACCGGGATGCATTACAGAATTATATGCAATGATTTACTATCTACTTGTATCTTTTTGTTGTGTGTTAACAACTGCATTTTTCTTTTTTTGCAAAAAATCTTCCACAGATATTGTTTTTACATAATAAGCAAGTTCAAAGCCTTTTTTTCCTAATACCTTTATTATTTCTTTTTTTGCATCATCTGACACCGCATTTACCACACAGGAGTCAACAGCCTCTCTATAATTAGGATTGGTATTAAAAGGGTTATCTTTTGTAGCATCCGAGTAATCAGTTGGGTAGTCTGCCCCAAATATTTTTTTAACAATTCTTATCGGCATAAAGAAACCTGTGCTGCCAATTTCTCCATTTTCAAAAATTTGTATATGCAAACGGATATCTTCACTATCGCTACCGTATATATAGAAAGTATTGACAATCGAGTTTACCCCATCCTTTTGTCTTTGCTGCGGATCAGTAAAACTTTGGTTGTACACCCGTAATGTTGGTAATTTATCTATAAAATGCTTTACTATAATATCTGCGACATCCATTTTCTGATTCAATTTTTTTGTTGCTTCTGGAAAAGTCATTTGTTAACTCCTTTTTGTTACTCATGAAAATGATCACACAAACCAACGATTTTTTCAACCTAAAATTTCCTACATTTAATTGGTTAGCAAACCACCGTATCCAGATTTATAAACCGCATCACGAATATTCACAACTGTTGCATGCCGTTCGTACTATGCCAGCGCAAACAGTGACAGACCTGCGAAATCGGGCACTGGTTGCGCGGGTAATACTGACCAGCCCACGTGTAAGCGAACTGTGCAACTTTCGAATTGATACGATTATGCAGGCCCCATTGGGCGGCCCATACTTTCTGGATATAAACCCACGCAAAATCAAGAATGTAAAGTTCTGTCGTACACGCGAGGCGACCTTGCTTAACATCCCAGACCTGCGGCAATTCGTGCTGGATTGGCGGGACATGCTGGTCAATGAACACGATTTTGATAAATCAGACCCGCTTTTTCCCAAGATTGCAACCAATCCGTTCCAACCGAACATCTTTGAACGCATTGTAAAGCCCCAGCCAATATCCGTGTGCACCGCCAATCAGATATTTAACGGCGCATGTGTGGCAAATGGACTGGCACCGCTAAGCATCCACAGCGTCCGCCGCACCCGCGCCCGACACATTGAAAACATAACGCACGACGACCTCATAGTCGCCCTGCAACAAGACTTTGGCCACAGCAGTATCGGCACCACCCGATGCAATTACGGCAACATCACCCCATCCCGCCAACGCGAACTAATCGCCGGGATTAAGGTTGAGTGAATCAAAGGAGAAACCATGATATACGCATACTTACGTGTCAGCACAGACGACCAAGACACCGCCAACCAGCGCATGGGGGTCGAAGCCAAAGCCCGCGCACTGGGCCTGGCCATCGATAAATACATCATCGACGACGGCATATCGGGAACTGTCGAGCCCAATAAACGAAAACTAGGTAAATTACTAAAGCAAATTCAACCAGGGGATGTAATTATAGTGTCTGAACTATCACGATTTGGTCGCAGGCTGTTTATGCTGTTTGATATTCTGAAACGCCTGCTGGATAAAAATGTACGTGTTTATTCAGTAAAGGACGGCTACTCATTAGACGAGACCCTTCAATCTAAGGTTCTGGCCTTTGCCTTTGGTATGGCTGCAGAAATCGAGAGAGACATGATTTCCCAGCGTACTAAAGAAGCCCTGGCGCACAGACGTGCACAAGGGAAACGTTTAGGGCGAACACCAGGGGCCCGCAATAGCAAACACAAGCTTGATGGAACAGACGAACGTATAAAACAAGAAATGCTTAATAGAACCACCAAGGTTAAATTAGCAAGAATGCTAAAAGTGAGCATTCCAACCCTTAATAAATATATATCAGATAACAATATAATGATTGATAAATAATGTAAAACGGACATTATTTTTTTGTGTTCTTCATCAATAATTAAACTAAAATCATAATAAATTTATTGCTAAAAACGGGCTTTTATGTTATGAATAAAAACATTAAGATAAATGGTCCGTATTTTCTTTATGAAATGGGGCCACGATGCCAAGGGCCCAACAATGACAAAACGTGTTGACATATTAGAACAGCTGCAGTGTATGGTTAATACAGAAACGCCAACCCCACTAAAAGTTGTCAATTCCATGCTGGACTTGATTCCGGAATCCGTATGGCTGGATGATAATGCCAAAATATTATGTCCGGCATGTAAAGACGGAATATTTTTACGGGAAGCGGTCGTAAGAATACTGCGAGCAAAATTCAAACAATTACCAGATGACAAGAATGCTGTATATGACTTTACAATGCGACAGGAAGGTATATTACACCAAATACTGAAAGAACGTATTTTTGGTATTGCCGTATCCTATCGTGGCTATCGTGTAACAAAACGTACGCTCTATACCTGTAATCCCGCATTTGCTGACATTGACAATATATTCTTTGATGAATCTTTGGGCGAATACGTTAAAGACAAATCAGGCGCACAGATAGAAAAACAATGTTTCCATTTCATTAAAGACACGCAAGCTGTGGCCGATTTTTTTGCAAAAAAGGGGGTGGAAGATATGAAGTTTGACGTAATTATTGGTAACCCACCATATCAATTAAATGTTGGAAACGAAGGCGGTAATAAAGCCAAAGCGAAAGCAATGTATCATCTGTTCGTAGAACAGGCTTTAAAACTCCAACCAAATTATTTAACTATGATTATTCCGTCAAGATGGATGACTCGCACTACAGAAGGGATTCCAAACGAATGGATCGATGCTATATTAACATCACATTGTTTCAGAACCATTCATGATTTTGAAGCTGCAGAAGATTGCTTTCCTGGTGTAAGTATTATGGGGGGTGTAAATTATTTTCTGTGGGATAAGAAATATGATGGCAACTGTGAATACATATATCATTATGCTGGTGGCAATACTACAGCTGAACGCTGTGGCCTATTAGACCCCAACAAGCTTGGCTTTATTATAAGAGACCCTAAATCCCATGAACTTATTCATAAAATAGAAAAAATAGAGGGCGATTATTCGTCTACGGAAGATAATAACTTCTCTGGTTTAGTTAGTCCGAAAGATTTTTTTACCAACAAACAGAGTCTAACATCTAGTTGGGATAAATTTAGCGATAAGAAAGACAAAAAATTCAATATAAAATACTATTTAAATAAACAAATCCATAGGAAAGACTATGGTTGGGTAACTAAGGACCAGGTGCCAAAAAACCACGGAACAATTCCTTTACATAAAGTGATAATACCAACCGCCAACGGATCTATGGATATTGTTTTAGGTCGTCCTTTTTATGGAGAACCCAATAGTGTGTGTTCTCAGACATATTTAGTGATTGGCTACAATCCTGAAAAACACAATTTTTCAAAGACCCAATGTGAAAATATTATTTCATATATCAAAACACGTTTTTTTCGTTATTTAGTTAGTATAAAGAAAAAAACACAAAATGGTCCACGTGGGGTATATCAATTTGTGCCGATGCAGAATTTTGACGAACCATGGACCGATGAGAAGTTATATAAAAAATACAATTTAACAAAAGATGAAATATCTTTCATTGAATCTACGATAAAACCCATGGATACAGATATCCCAACAGATGTGGATACAAACGATGAGTAAATGTTCTTTAATAAAATCTTGTACGCGTGTTCGGGACCTTGGGGAAGTTTTTACCCCGGCCAAACTTGTACGTGACATATGCAATTTGATACCAAAGGAATTATGGAAAGATATAAACGCCAAGGTGTTGGAACCCGCATGCGGAAATGGAAATTTTATTATCGAGGTATTAAAACGAAAACTGAAACGCTGCAAAAATATTGATGATTGTGTACATGCACTGCAATCAATATATGGGGTAGATATCATGAAAGATAATGTCGAAGAGTGCAGATGTAAAATGTTGGGGCTTGTTTTAGCTGATATACAGGAAAAAGAATGCGTATGCTGGCATAATGTCAAAGAAATTGTAGATGTGTTAGAAACAAACATTGTATGCGGGGACACATTAACCATGTTGGATTGTAATGGTGAAGACTTGAAATTTAAAGATTGGGAAACTGGCGAATTTGAAACCCTAAAACACATGTTAAAGGCGGAGCCGATACAAACAGAATTACAATTATAAGGATTGAGATATGAATATTTATGTAATAAAAACAAAAGATTCTAAAAATAATTACATATCTATTGGGGAAACGGCAGGCAATGTTGATGAATATATAAAGCATACATATCGCAAGCAAGCCACAGAAACATTGTTTGTGAAGCATAATTTTAACATCCCACATAAAACCAAAAATCTTGATACATTAATCCATAACGAATTAAAAAAATTAGGATATAAACGACCTGCAGATGTACACGGTCGTGAAACATTTGATTTTGGACAAGAAAATGGTGTTAATATAATAAAAGCCATAATTGTCGCACTAGAAACCAATACCGCATACGACTTAAAACGCACCGAAAACTTTCCGCCACGAAAAGAGCAAGACGATTGCATTAAAGCCACCTTGGACGAATTTAAACAAAGCGACAAATTTCTGTGGAATTGCAAAATGCGTTTTGGAAAAACCTTTACAGCATACCAGCTGTTTAAACGGGCCGCATATAAAAATGCATTAATTTTGACATGGAAAGTGGCTGTGGAAGATGGATGGCAGACAGATTTGCTGAGCCATCATGATTTTCGTGGTATAAACTTTATAAATAAAGATAACCTGACCTCTTTTGACCCCAACAACAAAAATATCGTCTTTATTTCTATCCCATTGTTATTGGCGAATAAACAATTGGCCGCAGAAGATGACGAAGCAGCAGACAGCGACATTAAGCCAGGTGATATTGCCGGCTTTACAGATAAAATAAAGAACATCGCCAATATCGATTGGGATTTATTGATAATTGACGAAGCACACTACGGAACCCGTGCTACAAATACGAAAAAAATATTAGAAAAATTAAAGTACAAGCGCTTGCTTGAACTGTCTGGAACACCATTTAAAATCCTGGAAGATTCAGAATACAAGCCTTGGCAAATATTTAACTGGACATATCGAGACGAACAAAAGGCCAAATATGGCTGGACCGGGCCAGCAGAAGAAAATCCATATCGTGACCTGCCAGATATGAAAATTTATACCTTTGACGGCGTATGCGATTTAATTAACGAATTTGGTGAAAAAGAATTCAATATAAACAAAATATTTAATGTAAACTCAGGCACAAAACAATTTGCCCAAGAGGACTGGGTCAAAAACATAATTGACTTTATGTGCGGCGAAACCTTTGACCTGGGAAAAACAGACGGCACAACCAAAACCAAACGTCCAAATGTCAAATTGCCCTATTATGGTGACATGAAATCAAAGAATAAAAAATCCTTGTGGTTTCTTCCAGATGTAGCCAGTGTTTGCGCAATGGAAACCTTTCTTAAGAATCACACATTCTTTAAGGACTATGAAATAATTAATGCCACAGGTGCTGGTGTGGGAAGCAGTGTAAAGTCTTTAGAGAAATTTAAAGAACTACAGAAAAAAACCGATAAAATCATTTGCCTGTCATGCGGCATGCTAAATACAGGTGTTACAATTAAAGAGCTAAACTCTGTTGTAATGTTGCAAGACAAACACTCTGCCCAAGACTTCTTTCAAAGTATATTCCGCTGTCAGAGTCCGTACGCTGGCAAATCCGAATGCTATGTCTTTGATTTTAATCCAAAACGTTATTTTGAAAATATGAAAAGCTTCTCGGAAAAGAATGGGGACCGAAAAAAGTCTCCAAAAGAAAATTTAGAAGAAAACCTTATCGCTACATATTTATACCTAGATGGGGATATGAAATCTGTTACATACGATGATCTGATGCGATATATTACCCTGGATTTAGACCCAGAAAAACTCAAACGCGACTTTCAACGTTCAAACAACTTTAGCGTGCAAATCTCTTTAAAAATGTCTGAGAAGCTATTGGCTATCATTGATAAGATTCCGTTATATAAAAACGAAGCCAAACAGCCCAAAAAGGAAGAAAAAAAGCCTACCTCTAAAACAACATCTAACCCAAAACAACCAAAAACGGACACGCCGGCCCCACCACCAATGTTTGAAATACGGCGTTCTAAAATAGATATTTTAATTGCCAGCCTTACCATATTTATCTATATCACCAATGCCCAAGAAGAAAATCTTTATGACATTATAAACACCAAGGAAACCGATTTATTTGAAAAAATCTGTTTTATGAGTGTATCGGACTTTAATATGTTGTACGAGAATCAAGTATTTCGTGAAGAAATCTTGAGCAAAAGCATTTTTAGATTTAAAAATCAAGAAGCCGTCTCTCGTGATTGGAATGATATTATCAGAGAAGATATATTAGTGGCCTAAACCAGTTTCTTTGAAGTGTTATGGTTGACATTTGGGCCACATGTCCTAAAGTGACGTAAAAGGAGAAAACTATGCTGTTTGGTGCGATTATTGGTGACATTGCCGGGTCTGTTTATGAATTTGCAAATATCCGGTCCAAGAACTTCCCTTTTATGACCGACCGTTGCTATATCACGGATGATTCTTGTATGACCATAGCGGTGGCCAGCGCAATCAAACAATGGCGTGAGCAAGGTGGCGACCTGAGCCAAATTACAGCCGACACCATGCGAGTTGTTGGCAAGGCATATCCGAACAAAGGATATGGCGGTATGTTTTGGGAATGGCTGAACGACCCGACTATGGGCTCGTATAACAGCTGGGGCAACGGGGCGGCAATGCGAGTATCTGCGGCTGGATGGTTTGGCGAAAATATCGCAGAAGTCAAACGCCTGTCATACCTGGTCACATCCCCAACCCACGACCATATCGAAGGCATCAAGGGTTCCGAAGCGGTTGCCGTTGCTATATTCATGGCACGTACTGGCCACAGCAAAGACGACATAGCTGAATACATCCGCAACAACTATTACCCGACATGCGACTGCCTGGCGGATTTACAGGAATACTATGATTGGGATTCATCGTGCCAGGGAACGGTACCACCCGCCCTGCAATGTTTCTTTGAATCAACCGACTTTGAAGACGCAATCCGCAATGCAATATCAATCGGTGGCGACAGTGATACCATTGCAGCAATCACAGGCTCTGTCGCCGAGGCCTACTACGGCATCCCACACGAACTAATCGACCAGGCCAAAACCTATATTCCAGACGATTTGTTGGAGATTATAATGAGGTTGGAGAACCACCCAAAATAAAATTTGATATATAACTAAAAACTACCCATTTTCTGGTATAGTTCCATAGGCAAGACCTATTTGAGCTTGAAGTTCTTTATCGTCTTCCCAACCCGTTGGCGCCATCATGAATATATTCATTTCTCGTTCTTCTATTTCTGGATTTTGGTCTTCCACAAAATAATCAGAACGGTCGTCATATGGTTCGCTCATTAGCTCATCTACATAGATTACCTTAACTTCTCTAGAACCACATTCTGAACAAACCAATCTTGAGAGAGTCTTTGGAGCAAGGTATGCTTCTATCGATACAACTCCTGAATGAGAACAGTTTTTGCAACAACAGAGCAATTCTTTTGTTAGATTTTTCTTTATCATATAGCTCCCCCCATATGTGAATGACCTGGTTCTTGCCTATGACACCTTCTGCACAATGCTTTTAAATTACTTCTAGAGCAATCACTTTTAACTCCATTTATGTGATGTAGATCCAACAGGTATTTTTTATGCACAAAATCAAGTCCACATTTTTCACATTTCCAATTACGTTCCTTGCGAATTTTATATGATAATTTTGCCCAATTTGAAGGATAATCAACACCGTATATAGTTTTCGGAACACTGCTGAACCATGGTGGACAGTAATTATGTGCCTCTGCAAACTTTGCAAAATTAAAAGATGTGTAGGGGCCGTAATTTCTGTTTTTTAACAACCTGTGGCAATGCTGGCATACATTTAAATGCGAATTAACTTTGCGAGAATTTGTATATCTAATCTCAAACTCTCCGGAACAATTATTTGTAGCTATATACCTATCTTTACGACCACGAGACTCCATATCTCTTAGAGTTTGACAATAAAATAAATGTACCTTATTTCTATTTTCGGGTGTATCAGGTTTACCACGCGTTGCTAAATAACTATGATCAGGAATGTACAGAAATAAAACTTCGCCATTCGGGGTATAGATAGGCGCATCTGGAATTAAAGGCGCAATACTACCTTCTTTTACTAATCCTGGTATTGTCCCAGAAATTGATATTGGTTCAACCTTTCCCAAAGACGCAGGAGTAGCACCGATGCGTTTCGCAATCTTTACAATCTCTACTATAGCTTTTGAAAATCCAGCCATTACTTCAACTCCTGGATAATGTTTTTAATATTATCGTCTGACTTCATCAATACCCTAAATTCAACTCGTCTTGACGCGGCTTTATTTTCTCTGCCTTCCGAGTCCTTTATCAATCGGGAAAAGCTTAGGCCATTCGCAGTGATCACTTCCTTCAAATAATCAAAATCTTCCGCAGAAAATGTTGGCAACCCAAGACAATATTCCAAGACACTTCTCGTTCTATCCTGGGATAGTTTCATGTTATAAAAATAACTTTCCTGTTTTGTCTGTCCCGGCAAACCATTCGTATCTGTATAGCCTTCTATACGAACCTCTTGAATATGATCTTTATGTCGTTGAATGATTTTGATATATCGAGGGAAGAAGTCCGACAACATTTCTTGAAATTTTGGCTTTAATGAATCTTTACCTGTATCAAACAAGACTTCTGGCGATGTAAAAACAATCGATAAGTCATCTGGATTTATCTCTGCTTTCCACTTTGACAAATCTTTTTCGAACTCTTTTCTAAAGTCACGATACATATTTGTTTGCTGGTCAGAATAAGTTTCGACAATTTCTCGAACCACTACAGTCTGCTTTTGCGTATTATGAATAATAGCCACCGAGATGAACAAGAAAATCATCATTAAAGCAGTCATCATATCCGACAAAGAGATAAAATGGGAGTTATCCTCACGTTTTGTTAAAGACATTGTTTACTCCTATTTATTTTTCTTTGTCGCCACTTCTAACGTATCTGACAACTCTTGGAAATTTGATACTAATTTTTGCGTAATCCCAACAATATGACCACCTAAACTTTCTAATTCATTATTTGTCTCTTCCACCATATTGTTCAGAGATTTTTTCATATCAGGAACAACTTGGGACGCTTTGTCACCCATTTCTGTTATTGCACCAAATGCCTTCTTGCTAACATCATCTATCTTGGTAATGCTTTCCTCGGACATAGCATTTATTTGAGTTCCTGTATTATCGATAAGTTTCTTTGTGTGGACCATAACGGCTTCACTGTTATCGGACACTACAGTAGTGGTGTTTTGAATCAAGGCCAGAGCTTTATCGCTGAGCCCCTTTGTTTGTGTTATAGCATTATCTGCGACACGTTTTATTTCACTTATTGCTTCTGGCAATGTTTCCTTGGCTGTTTTGCCCATATCATCCATGTCAGACAAACTTTCTGTGATTCTTACAATTTCAT
Organism: Alphaproteobacteria bacterium; assembly: GCA_046882065.1. Lineage (GTDB taxonomy): Bacteria > Pseudomonadota > Alphaproteobacteria > Rs-D84 > Rs-D84 > Enterousia. The sequence continues at coordinate 25,211 of JBKSMY010000015.1, forward strand.
CATCTGTTTTCTGAATTATTTCTTTTATCTGTTCCAGGGTCTTTGGCAAATTCTTAACAGCTTCACTATTTTTATCTATAGCATTTGAAACAAGATCCAAATTATCCTTGAATTTTTCCATATATTCTTTGTATTCTTGCTGCCAATCCAAAAGCTTACCCACTGCTTCATTAAGTTGTTTAAAGTTATCGCCGAACTGTTCTGTAATTTTTTCGTTAAAGTCTTTCACAACATTTGTTAATGCTTCAACAATAGCTTTTGTTGCGCTTTTGGCTGATGAATCAGCAACCTTCTGTGCAAAATCTCCAAACTCATTGCGCAAATCACCAAATTCTACTCTTAATAGTTTTAATTGCCCAATAATACTGCCTTCTTTATCCTCCCCTAAGACTTTGATATTTTGTGCTATTGTTTTCAATAATTCATCTGTTGGGCTATCTTCCGCAATTTCCCAGTTTTTGCTTTTGTGGGCATGAAACATTGAACACCCCAAACCAAAGATACTTGTCCAGAATGCCAATTTTAGTCCGGACAATAACTGCGGTATACTGTTATTTATGTTTGATGCATCAAAGGCCAAAAGCCCTAACGCAATACCAACAAATGTTCCTAACATACCCCATGTGGTATAATCTGACTTGTTCCCGGTCTTTGATTTACAATTTTTATAACAAAAATATACGATTCCAAAACACCATAGATATGTCAGTAAGTCCAAGTGCGATAATAACATTTCCATTATTTGCCTCCTACTTTTGTAGTTGTTTACATATGTAAATATAATACAAATATATCATTTGTCAATATCACTAATAAAAAATATATCTTTTGAGATTTTCTGTTCATTCCCCATCTGGGATTTCGGGGCTGGATACATCGATTATGTCATCAAACAGGATTTTGGTTTTGACTATGGTAATGTATCGGTATTCGGGGTCTATGCGGGTGACTAGGCCTGTTATAGTGTCATAGGCATCGGTCCGGTAAAATCGCACCGTTATCATCATGCCTTTTTTAACCAGCGCAAGTTTCCGTGACAACCGTTCGGCGGCATCGCCTATCAATTCCCGACGTGGTTCAACCACCCGATTTTTAGCCAGCACCATCGCATAGTACCCACGCAGGGCCGCAAAAGGCATAAACTGTTTTGCACGTGCGGTATTATCAGCCATTGTGTCCCCCAACCAAAGTATTACGTTTGCGACCGGTGGACTTCTCGTGATAATTTATGCCACGCAGGACGGCGTTCTTGCCAAACTTGCCCTTGATATCCAGCAGTGCGTGTTGCAGTTTGCTTTCACGTTCGTCCGCCCTTGTGTCCGCAAATAAATCCAGTTGCAGATGCACCGTATCCGCATCAACCAGGTTCCCCAACCCCACCGTCAACTTATGTATCGGCGTGCGTTTATCGGTTGTTTCCCGATACAATCGCATAAACTCCGCCACCAATGATTTATAGGACGATGTGTGCGCTGGCAATTTACGACTGCCCCCACTTGCCCGCCGCATATCACGTGAATACCCCACCGACAGTGATATTTCATCCGCCACCAGGTTCTTTTCCACCAATTCCAAGACCAGGTTGTCCACCATTTCCTGCATCACAATCTGTGCATCGTCAAAGTTATAATCTTCGAACAAAATCTGGCCGTTGGACAAGGAATGGGATTTCGCCTGATAATTGTGAATGTCGGCAATCGTGCATGGCTCGATGCCGTTCGCATGGTCAATCAGGTATTCCGCATTTGTGCCAAACTCACGATACAGCGTTTCGGCCGGCATCTGCGTCACCCCATACAGGTCATAAACACCGTATTTCTCAAGTCGCCGTGCAATACCCGCCCCGATGTTCCAGATATCTGTTATCGGCCGATGATGCCACAGGTGTTCCCGGAACGATTCTGCATCCAAGTATCCGATATTGTCGGGGACTTTCTTGGCCGTGATGTCCAGCGCAACCTTAGCCAGAAACAGGTTTGTGCCTATGCCGGCGGTGGCGCATATGCCCGTCTCGGCCCGAACCGCATCCATCAGCATTATCGCCATTTCTTTGGGCGACCGCTTATACATTTTCAAGTAAGGCGTGATATCGATAAAGCATTCGTCAATGGAATAGACATGGATGTCTTCGGGCGAAATATAGCGCAGATAAATCCCGTAAATCTGGGCGGACACTTCCATATACTTTTTCATGCGGGGCATGGCGGTGATGTATTCGACCCCACGCGGGATTTCAAAGACCCGACAACGGTTGCGAATGCCGAGGGCCTTCATCGCCGGCGTTATCGCCAGACAGACCGACCCCCGCCCCCGTGACGGGTCCGCCACGACCAGGTTTGTTGTAAACGGGTCCAGCCCACGGTCAACCGCTTCGACCGAGGCAAAGAAACTCTTTAAATCAATGCAAAGATAAAACCTTTCCGCCATTCCGGAATTCAGTATAAACCGAATTCACAGGATGTCAAAAAGGATTGTATGGATAAAAAAAACCGCCCACATGGGGGCGGTTATTGTTAAAGATATGCGGGCACAATAGCCTGTATGGTTGAATAGGTAGACGAATTTTTTCCAACATTCTGAGGATTCCATTTCGCCATATCTATTAACCCCTTATAAACTTTCAACAAATCATTTAAATGATCGTCAAAAAACTGAACCGGGTCTACTTTCCACGCATACATACCGTTATCATCACGTGTTATTAAAGCGGCAATTGCGCCACAAATTAAAGGAACGATAAAACCATCTGGATACGAATAATCACAAGGCTCATTATAAAACTTGGTTAAATAACTACGATTTTTTCCAGCTGCTATTCGTTTAACTCCGTTTATACGTCCAAACGATCCCTTATATGCATTATATGCTTCTGGGAACTTTTTGTAAACATTGTCGTATATGCGCGGGAACACTCGCATCAAGCTTAATGCTGACTGCAACTGTTTGTTTACAATTTTCAACCTCGCATCCGTAGTTTGCTCTACATAGATAAAACGTCCATTTTCATCGCGTTTTTTTACTAGGTTTCCAAATCCCTTTACACACGCACCCTTAGACGAATAAATCTGCGTCAACGACATAGGATTTTCAAAATCTTGTAAAAAAGCCCACGCAAACGCAATTATGTCCGTAGACGGGATATCGCCTTCTTCGTTTGTCTTCCAAATTATACGATTTGATACTTCAGGCGGCAACACTTCGTCTTTGATAAAATCATAAATGCCTTCCTTGTTATCTAAAGCTTCCTCTTTCAATGATTGATTTTTATTACGTGCTTGACATATATCAACTAAGTTATCAAAGAAATCTTGTAGCGCCTGTTTGTCGTCTGAATTTGTAGGCATTATAATTTCTACAGGAATGCCAAACTTTACGCATATATTATCTTCTGATTTCAACTGTTGCAATTTATTAACCAGATCAAAAAAATGCGCATCAAAAAAATCTTGCATGTCATCTTTCTTCTTAAATCGCACATCAACATCATCAAGCAAACCACATAAATATTTAATAATAGCAAAGGTGTTGTGTCCACCATCCAATACACCCAAACGATCTTTTTCACCGTCGAACGACACTTCATACCTTTCGCGTTCCAACTCTATACATTTCGTTGCCCCAAATAACACGCCTTTGGTTTTAAAGGGGAATAAATCTGGTTGATTTTCTATTGTGTCCATAATCGCTTTTGTAATTTGCGATTCCTTTGGCACGCGAGGATTGGCGTCCATACCACCAGCTTTATATAAACGAATAAAAGACAACGGGTCAATAAACCCTACAATTCTTGAAATATTGGTTTCTGGGATTGTTTGTTTTACAACCGGTTTCATAAAGCGTACCGTAACGCTATTTTTGTTGTCAGACATCTTTTTTCCTTTGTTCTGCCTGTTAATATCATATTCAACCATATCTATGATCAAATACAGCTCACTGCAACCATCCGGTCACAAATAAAACACCCATCCGGGTATCTCTCGTCATTAAGTCTAGTACAGATTTAGAACAAGTCAAGAATTTTATACGATTTTTATCCAATATTAATAGTTAGACACATAAATTTTTTCTGGGACTTGTGCAAACTTTCCGACACGATTAAATCCGCCGGCAATTGTGGATGCGCTGGCAGGTCTGCGACTGGCACCCAATGCATATCGTCGTGGACGCGCAGTTGAATTTCGCCGGTGTAGGATGTGATTTCGTATGTGTGCAGTTCGATAACCTTGCCTGAATCCGTTGTATGTTTTGCAATGGTAATCAGGTCACCAATTTGCGCATCTATCCCCAATTCTTCGGCCAGTTCACGTTTCAGGCATGTTGGGCCGTCTTCAGCATCTTCAAACTTACCACCGGGGTATTCCCATTCGCCTGCCAATGGCTGGTCAGCCGCCCGTCGCATCAGCAGAACCCGGTCCCTATTCCTAAAAATCCCAGCAGTTACTTTCATGCATCCCCTTTTCCCTTACGTTAGCACAAAGATATTGTAATCAAAGAACTTTTTGAATATAATCCCTATTGTAATACAAGTAGAATTTAGGAGAAAAATATGTCTATCACACAAGATAACGGCAAAAAAGGCGAACAAGAAGTCGTTGATTTGGTATTGTGCCCAAATTGTAAAAAGAAATTGATGTTGTTGCCGCCGAATTATCCGTTGTGTGATATACAATGTACTGGCTGCCAATTCAGAGCACAGATTAAAACAGCAAACCATAAACCTTCATCTGTCATTCGTGGTGCAGGATGGGACATTATGGAAAAAGTGTTAAAAGCGGGTATACTGCCACCATTACTTATTTTGAATTTCAAATGGAAAGAAAAAGGCAAGCAGTTTCAGGAAATTAGATTTTATCCATTTGTTCCAAAATCTCATTTGAAGAAATATACCTTGTCACCAGAGGCCAGAAGAGCAAATTATAGGATGTTTAATTACGTAAATATGGATAAATTACCCTATGTAACACTGTATCAAAATCAAACAGAAACAGCATAGTTATACATCATGCGGAGAAATTCCGCAAACAGGTAATAGACACATAAATTTTATAAGCCTTATTAATCAGGCAATAATACAGCTGTAAAGTGCAGTACTTTTAACATATCATATGTATGACAATAAACATAAGCCCATACAGTATTAGACTAATGTACGAATTATACAACTTAAACATTGGTATCGGATGGTAAAAACAACCAATTATATTCTGGAAAAGGTATTGGTTGGCCATAACCTAGACTTTTCATAATGCGCATAACTTCTTCTGCATGACAAGGCAAGTAATCGTGACAATGCGCAGGAAAACTCTCTATAAATATAATTGGTTTGTATTTTTTTATAATATTAATCATCCCTTTTAGTGCTTCTATTTCAAAACCCTCTAAATCTATTTTTATAAAATCTAGTTTATTTATGTCCAATTTGAACCGATCTAGTGATACTATTGAAACAGAAT
>JBKSMY010000016.1:0-8233 GCA_046882065.1 Alphaproteobacteria bacterium
TTGTTTTAATCGTCAATATTTGTGTATTCACAGAACCCTTCGTTTGTATCGCAACGGGTTGTGATACCTTCGCTTATAAAATATCCCTGGGCGTGCAGGCATGCCGGGCAAACCTTGGGCGCCTCGGTTCCGATGTGCCACATACCACAGTTTGTGCAACGCCACATAACGATATGATCCTGTTTGAACAATGTGCCGTTTTCGATGGCATCTATCAAGGCACGAAAACGTGATTCATGATAACGTTCGGCATAACCAATGTTTTTCAGGATTTCTGCGATTGCTGGGAAACCTTCCTGGGCAGCAATCTGGGCAAATTTTGGATACATGTCGGTGTTTTCTTCGTGTTCACCGTATGCGGCAGCCTGAAGATTTTCCAATGTTGTGCCAATTTTGCCCGCTGGGAATGATGCTGTTATTTCCAGTTCGCCACCTTCTAAAAATTTGAACAGACGAGACGCGTGTTCTTTTTCCTGGTCTGCTGTTTCCAAAAAGATTTTAGAAATCGCCTGGAACCCTTCTTTCTTGGCCGCAGACGCATACATTGTATAACGGTTGCGTGCCTGGGATTCGCCAGCAAATGCAATTAACAGATTTTTTTCAGTTTGTGTACCCTTTAATGATACCATAGGTCCTTCTCCTTTTGCTTTTTTTGTTCGTACGCGGATTTTACCAGACAGATTTTCAAAAATCAAAAAATTATTTTTTCTGGCGCGCCAACTGATTTTTGCAGGCATGCGCATGAATCAAATCCATGTATTCGTCATATAATTTAATCCCAAGAAAGGCGCGCGCCTGCTCGATTGTATTGCCATACGACCAATAAGTACCACGATCAGTCGTGTATTTCGCGACAATATATTCTGCACTGTCTGAAATATATTTACCATAACAGTTTTCAGATACCAACCAGGCGGAATAAAATTCAAAATGATTCTTTTCCCTGTGGGGCAACGGCGCGCCCAAAACAAATTGTTTATCCCGGACATCTTGTATTTTATGTATAAATGGGGTTTGCACACGCCACAAACCACCAATAAATTCCACGTCAGACACGGCATAGTTTACCAATGGCGCTATTGTACCATCGCGACTGTATGCCATAACACGACGGGCACTGTCCAAAATCGCAATGTTATACGCACGTTCTTTTTCAACAATGGTTTTGTGGGTTGCAAGTTTATTTCGTGTCATTTTCCAGCCCCAAGAATTTCTTTTCTATGGCGGCAACTAACTCCGGAATCCCTACTCTCCCCGCTGCGCTGATAGTTAATATTTCAGGTTTCTTTTTGCGACCAAACGACTTTTTGAACGCGGCCATTTTTTCTTTCAATTCATCCGCATCAATTGCGTCTATTTTGTTGATAACAACCATTTCAGGTTTGGCAATCAAATCACCGCCATACGAATCCATCTCGTGGCGAATTGCCGCATAGCGTGCCGCCCAGTCGGATTCCGTACCATCAATAACATGTAAAATCATTTTTGTACGTTCTGCATGCCCCAAAAACTGGTCGCCCAGTCCAACACCAGTGTGCGCGCCTTCGATAAGACCAGGTAAGTCAACCAACACGAATTCGCGGTCGTGCGCATACATAACACCCAACTGGGGATTCAGCGTCGTAAATGGATAATTCGCAATTTTTGGACGTGCCGCCGTCACAGCCGACAACAATGTTGATTTACCCGCATTAGGAAAGCCAACCAAACCGATATCCGCAATCAGTTTCAGACGCAGAACAACCGTACGTTCTTCGCCTGGCAGACCGTCGTTCGCCTGTTTTGGGGCGCGGTTAGTCGGACTTTTGAAATGCAGGTTACCCCAACCACCATTACCACCACGCGCCGCACGATATTCCATGCCGTCTTCGTTCAGGTCAGCGTATTCAATTTCTTCGTTTTCAGACAGGATTACTGTACCCGTTGGTACCGGCAAAACCAATGTTTCGCCAGACGCGCCTGTGCGCATCTTGCCCATGCCGTTTTCGCCACGCTGGGCAACGAATTTTGTCTTGTAACGATAGTCAATCAATGTATTAACGTTCGGAACCGCAACAAACACTACATCGCCGCCACGACCGCCGTCGCCACCATTTGGACCACCAAATTCAATATACTTTTCACGACGAAAACTGGCGGAGCCATTGCCACCATCGCCTGCTTTGACATAAATTTTTGCCCTGTCTAAAAACTTCATATTTTTGCCTCTTGGAGAGCATTATAATCTAAAAACTTGCAATTTCCAGTCTAAAACACTATAATATGATGGCCGGTAACGGTGATGATTCTGAATCCGTTGTGAAATAGTCATTTTGGACTGGGGGGCGGTACCCCACAGCTCCACCATCTGATGCGATGAAGTGTCGCATTTGATTATGGGGCTGACATAGATTCGACAGATGATAAAAGACAAATTGGGTGAATCCGACATGGCGTCGTTAAAAGCCGACTAAAAACTGAATGGCGATAGAATCGCTGCGAACGACAACGTTCGCCTTGCAATGGCTGCCTAATATGGCGTTGAATACAGTTGGCAATTGTTGATTGTATTCGTTTTAGTTATTGCGGGGTCGGCCGGGGACCTGGCACCAGAACACCCGGCATTTTGATTATGTTTATGATAACAACAGGGAAAGGACATTAAAAATGTTTGGAAAAATTAAGAAAATATTCTTTACAGGCGTTTTCGGCGTTTTGTACATTTCATTCGTTGCACAGTTGGTTTATGTATTGGGCTGGGTTGTTGGCATTGAAAACAAATTGGCTGGTTTGGGTCTGCTGACCTTGGAATGGTTGGTTTTGATTGCGGCACGTTATTTATCAAAACGTTCCAGCAACAGCGCACAACATAACAACGGTTTCCGCCGTCGCTAAAACAAAAAAGCAATTGTAAAAAACCGCCAAACGGCGGTTTTTTATTTGGACTTTATCAAAAAGTTATTCAATTTATTAAATTTTGCCGTCGTGTATGTAGCCAGCGCACTTTTATCGCTATTAAACGCAGACAATATCGCATCTGGGTATGGGATTATCTGGGTGACATCTGAATTAGGCGTCACGATACGGAATGTTTCCTGGCGCAACATATCATCTTCATCAAAGTACAACGGCATAGCACGAGCAAACTGCATGAATTGCGACGGTGATTGCAGATTACACAGAACCTTATCAATGGATAAGCACTCTATTTTTCTGCCAATTATTTTTTGCATAGATTGCTTTTGCGATTTTCTTGCAATTGCATTTCTGATGCGACGTTGCATTTCCTGGGCATCCATACATGGTTCAACACCATACTGCGCTGCGTATATCATAGCATCTTTTGGGCGGAAAATTTCGACATCTGGTTCTGCACGATCTAATTTTTGCAGCGTTTGCATATAACTGTTATAAATCTGGGTACCCTGCGGCAATGCGTCAGACAACAGTACATAATACTGGAACGTATTAAATAAATCAATATAGCACCACAATCTGTTATGTTGGGAGAACAAAATCATATTATGATACAGTTCGGTTGGCGTTCCTGTTTCCAGATACATATCGACCGCATTCATCGGGCAAAATGGAATCATCGGATAGTTATATTCTATTTTACTGATGTCCGAGCCATTTTTTACCACATTCAGACCGTGCTTTAACACGTCCAAGTCGACACCCTGGTCCAGCGCATAATTAAATGCAATTTTTGCCATTCCTGTCTGGAAACTATCATTCTTTAAATCAAAATTATAGGACACCACATCAAGCGGAAGTTTTGATATATCACAGCGCAATTTACGACTTAGGTCTGGGCAACTGGTAATTTTGCCGCCCTTGAACGATGCGGAGTATTGCGCCCCCTGATAAGATACAGTGCCTGTGTATATCGGTGTGGAATTTTTATTGTTCGTCTTGCCAAGATTATCGATATTGCCCAATATAGGATTGAATATCGTCGTAAAGGGAACGTCTATGTGACGGCTGATATAGTTATTACATTCTGGACAACAAATGTCTTCGGATTCATACAGACCGCCCAGGGCGTTTTGTATAACATGCTCGCGACTGCGAGTGGTTATCTCTTTGTTACAATACACACAATTTGTTCTTGACATAGCAGTTGACAGATTAACACTTAAAAACACATTTGTCAACTATACGTTTTCGCTTTTTTGTTGCCGTTTATTATGATATAATACCAAGTATGAAAAAGATTATTTTACCCCTGATGGGAGCGATGGTGATTCTGGCGGGCTGTCAGTCATCATCAAACGAAATTGTTGAACAACCAAACATTGCCGATTCCTGCGTTGGCACGAACTGCGCTGTTGTACGTTATTCAACACCAAACGGAAATGATTTAGTCCTGGAAACTGCCAAGCATATTATCGAAATCCAGGCGCCGACCAACGTGCCATATTCATACTATGTGTGGGCAGGTGACAAAACGACCGCTGATGACCCAGACCTGGTTGTAGAAGACGGAAAATCTATGGTTTTAGTTGAAGAATAAAAAAATAAAAAATCCCCATTTCTGGGGATTTTTAATTCTGGTGGGTTAGGTAGGACTTGAACCCACGACCAAAGCGTTATGAGCGCTCCGCTCTAACCACTGAGCTACTAACCCACGGCGACCATTATATATATTTTACAAATCCATGCAAGATAATTTTTCTTATAAACAAAATTTTATAAGACACCATTATCCTTGACTTACAATTTGTTGACGATAGAATATGTTTGGCAAGAAACATGAAACACATACAAACACTTAGATTTTATCAGCGCGCAATTTTAGAAACCGCACCAGACATTCGACGTATAGATATACCCGTTGTTCGCGGAACTAACAGCCGCATCTTTCTGGTCGAAACGTTCGATGGCGCAAGAACAGTTTTCAGATTCAATCAGCGACAAATTGCTCATCGCAATCATGACGTCAGCCAGGTTTTATTATCACACGGTATTTCTGTGCCTGCCATTAGGCTGCACCTGTTCCAGGGGCAATATTTTGAATCATACCCGTATATACCAGGCCTTACATTTCAAGAATGCTTGAACGCAGGAATGTCAAAAGCCGAAATCTTGGACACATATGCCACAATGGCGGCGCAAGTACATAAAATATCCCAGATACCCATTCAACACTTTGAAAATATAGAAAACAAAAATTGCTCGAACGTGGCCCAATTAAACATAGTTAGCAAAACAGGACGTCCTTCGCTGGGGCAATTTGTTAAATATGGAACCAAACTCTTGAATGCAGGCGAACAACATATTTGTCATTGTGATTTTGCGCCACAAAACATCGTACTGGGCGATAACAAACAGGTATCTGTACTGGATTTGAACGCAGTATCAATTTCAAATATCAACTTTGCATTGGCAATTACAGGTTTAGCCCTGCGCAAAAACAAACTGGACCCATGTGAATTTTATGACATTTGCAGCGATATTATTCCGGGACAAATTCAGCCAAAACGTATCAATCTGACCGAGCAAATATGCGCGGTGTATTATCGAAGTTATTGCAAATAACATGAATCCACACAGTACGGAATTTTATTATTCGGCGATAAAAAACGCATTCCCAGGCGCCTGGGACATTCGAGCGCCACGCATACCAGGAACTGTTTGTCCTGTATTTTTTTGCGACACACCATCGGGCGCCAAGGTTTGTCGTTTTAGCGAACAGAAGATTATATCACGCAACAGACACGTCAGCGACCTGTTGACAATGCGCAATGTGCCTGTGCCACATTCATACGTTCATGCGTATATAGATACATGGTTTGAATCATATGAATATTGCCCTGCCCCTACATTCTTTGAGTGCATAAAATCAGGTATGACTGACACGCAAATATTCGACATATACAAGCAAGCAACAAATATCCAACGACAAATATCAGACATTTCGCCGACATGCTTTAAACCAGACAACTATAAACACATGTATGAAGTCTTTGCAGCAACACAAAAAATGCGCGTTCATCCCACATTAGCCCAAGCGTATGGCGCAGTACATAAACTATTTTCTTATACAGATAATATGCGGTTGCTGCATAATGATTTGAACAGCAAGAACATATTGGTAGACAGCAGCAATCAAATTGTACGTCTGCTGGACATGGATTCGGTCGCATTGTGTAACGAAAGTTTTTCCGTAATGATGACGTTGCTTACATACCCGCTGGACAATAATTTAGAATACATGGAATATTATGAAGACACAATGGGACGCAAAATAAATCGTTCGGCGATTATAAATGGTCTAAAAATATTGAACGCAATTCGAAAACCGCAAGTTGCCCTGAACCGTTTGCTATGGCACGGATACAATGCACCGCCGGGACGATAAAGACACCCCTTGCAATTCATTCTAAAAGTTTTATAATTGTGCCCAATGCACCCGTGGCTTAATTGGATAGAGCATCGCCCTCCGAAGGCGGGGATTGCGCGTTCGAATCGCGCCGGGTGCGCCAGGTTAAAATCAAAACCGCCCAGATGGGCGGTTTAAGATTTTAATTTCCTGGCGGAGTTGTAAGATTTGACGGTATTAGATATACAATATCCTCAAAATAAAATGGGAAATAATGGGAATTTTGCACAAAAATTGGTATGGCGGTTGACTTTTTGCAACATAAACTTAAATATAATCCGTACAAAAATGATAACAAAAAGGCTGATGATATGAAAATTGATGTGAATTATATTAAACAAGTTTTGGAAATAATTGAGTCCGTTGACGAGCCAACAATTTATAGTATAGATCTATATGATAAGTTGGTATCGTTATTGCCAGACAATGATAATCAGGGAAAGTTTATAAAACATATTTGGGATTTGCGAGATTTGGGTGCTATTGAAAGTAAAAATTACGATATGGGGTTTCATCAGGGGGCAAAAGGTCATTGGCTTGTTAACGGCTGTTTTTATAGATTAACAGTTCGGGGGCAACAATTATTGGACGTTATGCGAAATGATACGTGGTGGAACAGAATAAAGTCATCTGGAAAAGAGATAACAATGGAATTACTAAAACAAGCACCAAGTATCATAATTGATGCTCTGATTTCACGATAAACATATCAATTATTTTTGTACATAAAAAAGTCGAATTTTATTCGGCTTTTTTGTTTTAAAAAACGTTTTTTTATCAAAATTTATACTGAAACCACAATCAAAATAAGTCTTTGATTTTACGGAATTACCAAAACATAAACTTTCGTTGCGCCTTATATATAGGGGGCAAAGGTCTTTTTTGACCGCCTCCTAAAGAAGAAAAAACGGCAATGGGATAGCCATAAAAATATCCCCTAAAACAAGGAGGCAAATATGCCAAATTTACAAGTTGAAAATATAGACGTTCAAAAATTGAAAATTCATGACAAGAATCCAAAACAACACAGCAAGAAACAAATCGGTCAAATAGCACAATCTATCAAGGAGTTCGGATTTGTGTCGCCAATATTGGCAGATGAACAACTCGAAATCATTGCCGGTCATGGGCGGTTAGCTGCCGCAAAGATGTTAGGTTTTACACAGGTGCCTGTGATAATTTTGTCGCATTTAACAGCTCAACAAAAAATCGCGTATGCCATAGCTGATAACAAACTTACCGAGTTGGGAACTTGGAATATGGAACTGTTGCAAGATGAGTTTCAATTATTAATGGCACAGGATTTGGATTTTGATATGACGGTAACAGGCTTTGAAACTGGCGATATCGACCTTATTGTAAATCCGGCAAACAAAACAATTGATACAAAAGCAGATATATTGCCAGAACTAAATGACGCAGATAAGGTATGCCAGAGTGGAGATATTTGGCAACTGGGGCATCACCGCCTTGTTTGTGGTAATTCACTCCATAGATGCACTTATAATGCGTTATTTGGCGATAATAAAGCGCAACTTGTCATAGCCGACAGCCCATACAATGTAAAAATAAGCGAAATCGGTTCTATGGGACGTATAAAGCATGATGATTTTCAAATGGCTTGTGGAGAAATGTCATCCGATGAGTTTGTACAATTTTTAATGTCTGTTATGGAATTAACCAAAGACTATTCCAATGATGGTTCTTTACATTATTACTGGATTGACTGGAAACATGTCCGAGAGATGACCAACGCAGGTTTCCAGAGTTATACTGAATTAAAAAATATCTGTATTTGGAACAAATTAACTGGTGGAATGGGATCTTTATACAGATCACAACATGAAATGTGTTGTGTGTTCAAGAAAG
>JBKSMY010000017.1:0-41992 GCA_046882065.1 Alphaproteobacteria bacterium
AACAATGCTGGAAATTTATTTGCTGTGCGTGGTGATTTTGATGCTGCTGAATTTGGCACATTGACGGTTTCCGGCGTGGAATCAGGGAAAAAGTTGCGTAACGAAATCAAGGATATGCGCGCAACAAAAACGGTGTTTCAAAGCAAGACAGGTGAATCTGCGCTAACGCTAACGCGTGGTACGTTATATGCCAACAACGTAGATACGAAAACAATTTCTATGTTTGGTGACACGGGGAATTTTAGTGTTGGTAACACATCGGTTTATGAATTGTCTATGACTGCTGGGCGTACATCGTTTACAGGGCCAGGCAATTGGAATGTGCGTGGGAATGTTGTGTCGAACAATATTAACTTTGCTGTTGAACGATTGGATATTTCGTCGTATCTGAACGCGACGCGTGGTCAGGATGTGTTTATTGACGCGGACACCTTGACGTATAACAGCAAATCCGGAATCGAAGTTGGAACATTATACACATCAAATATTACGTTGCGTGACCAGACATCTACTGCGTTAAACGATGGTGCGTCTGGAACTGTGTTGATTGATATTCGCCCAGGTGGTACAACCTTGTTGCCTGATGCATGGGTGGGCAGTATAAATAATGATACGATTAAAATAATCGCGGATCCAAAAAGCGACGATGGAAAAACGGTTGATTGTGCGTCTGTTATCAAAAGTCTTGATGGTGTGTATAACAAGCAATCCTTGTCCCAGTATTTGATTTGTCAGTATGTATTCTGGCAGCGTCTGGAAAAACGAATTGATATAAAACAATGTTTAATGGCGGGGCGCAGTGACTGTATATAAATCAGGAATCTTTTCGAATCAATCGCGCGGTGCCAGTATAACCGAAGTCTTACTGGCTATGGCTATTGTTGCCATGGCGTCGCCATTTGTCTACACTCAAATAGCAAAAACAAATCGTACGATTCATGATATTGCGGTTGCGCGTCGTGTGATGTCCACGCGTGATAATGCGTTGAACTTTGTGCGCATGAACCAAGACAAATGGCCGACGCCTGCGCAAATTCGTCTGGACGAAGCGGAACTGGACGCGATTTCAAAAGATGCAGCCGCGGGATTGATTGATAAATACTCGGTTAACGGGGCGACAATAACAGATGTTTATTTAGCATTTGAAATGAATGATACGGACATTCGGACAAATACAATTGCGCGCCACATTGGTGGCGATGCAGCGGTTGTTGGAATGGATTCCGTTGCGTATGGCAACACATGGGCGGTTGCTGCACCAGACTTTGTGCCGGGCGATTTGGTTTATCGTATTTCGCGTGATGTTGCAGGAATTGATACGTCGCGCTATTTGCATCGTGCGACATCGGGTGAAGACAAACTGAATGTAATGGAACGTGACCTGGATATGGCGCACCATCATGTCTATAATGTTGCGACCCTTGATGCGGAATCTGTGCGTGCGAAAAAAGGTGACACGACATTTATAAACGCTGACATAGCGGCTGCGAATACGATATATTATTCGTCTGGTGCAAACATAGATGGCGCCGATATTTCGATTGGTAATATGCGTGTGTCTGGTGATACATCCGGATTTCGTAATGTCTATGCTGACAACATTAACGGTAACAAGTTTACAACAACAGGACGCATTATAACGGATCGTGCGACGGTTACGGAATCTGTAAATGTTTCGGGTGATTTTGTTGTGAAATCCGACAGCGCGCGTACAATCAACGGTTTTACAGGAATTTCTGTAAATTCTGTTGCTACGCCATTTATTTCCGCCGAAGAAATGATATTTTACGAAAATTTTGGATTAACGGTTTCGGGTGAGTTGTTGATGTCCACAACGCCACCATTAAAAATAGGTGATTGGACGTTTCAATCTACAAAGCCACCGGCATTTTCCAAATTGGAATTATCGCGTGGGCAATTACCATCTGCGCCATCGCAAAATGCGTTTGCGCCATTGATGCGTACGGGTTGGACGGGAACAGTACAAACAATAATATCGACCATAGACTAAATGAATAAAATAAAAAACATCTTTTCGGCTAAGAATAATTCACGAGGCAGCATGCTGGTTGAACTGCTGCTTAGTGTTGCGTTGGCGGGGTTGATAATTCCATTTGTTTTTCGGTATCAGCAAGACGCAATTGAACGCGCGCAAAATATTGCCATAACAAATCATATGGCGGAAATTCAGGTTGCGCTGGAACGCTATATTGTTGCTAATCGTGATGAATTGTTGCGTACGGTTGGTCGCAATATCACGCGTGTTAATTTAGAAGATTTGGTTCCCTTTGGTATACCCCAGTCTGTTTTAGATGCGGGCGATGATAAATATCAATTACGAATTTTAAAATCTGGTGATTCATCTGGTCAATCTTCGCTTCAGGGGGTTATCGTTCGTTCTTCAGAAGATATTACACCATTGCGCACGCGTGAAATTGTGAATTTGTCTGGTGGTTCCATGGGGTTTGTTGATGGTACGCACGCGTATGGGACGTTTGGTGCATGGCATACGGATGCTGTTGATATGGGCATAGATATTGAAAATGGTATTATTGAAACGACATCTGTTAATCGTGATGGCGCGCAGTATTTGTGGCGTGTGCCATCTGACGATCCTGATGATGCTAGAATGATGTCTCCGTTAAATTTAGGCGGGCATGATATTGTCAATACGGTATTTGTAAGTGCTGATTTTGCCGAGTTTACCGAAGGTTTAACAGTCAAAGAAATTGCGGCAGAAAATTTAATCTTTTCTAATCGTACAACAATTAACAATGTGTTTTCGACCACTTCTGCAACGGTTGCGGGTATGTTGTCATCAGATTCGAAAAATATGGAAATCTCGGGTCGTCTGACTTTTGCGGATACTGCCAAGATGTCATCACTTACGACCCAGAATTTATGGGTTTCAAAATTGACATTATCTGGTCTATCGGTCGATGCCACAGATGATCTAGCGATTTTGAAAATAAACCAATCTCTGGACATGTCGTCGGGTCGTATCGAAGCCATGTTTGTATCGGTTGGCTTTGCGGGTTCTATGACGCCGCGCTTGGTTGTTTACGACAGAATAGAAGATTCTGTAAATCCAAATTATTATTGGGACATGGGATCAAAAACGGCAAAATTTGCAGATGCGTCATTCGTTGAATTAAATCGTATGGCGGAATTGGCTTCGTATTTCGAAGGCGACAATGCCACCGCCGCCGGTCAGGTGTTTGGTGTCACGTCTGCGAATAAAAATGCAACTGTATCGGATTATATGAATGCGATATCTGAAATCCAGAAACGTGTTTCTGCGAAATATCGCCTGTTGAATTTGTAATTAAATATGGTATAAGTAAAAACATGAAAATAAAATGTGATTTTTGTAAAACAGAATACAGTATTGATGGTGCGTTATCTGCGCCTGTAAAATGTGCGATATGTGGCCACACTTGGACGGTGGCGAATGCGCCGCGTAAAAACACTTGGTTGATGTTTATCGCGTCCCTGTGTGCATTACTGTCTGCGTTAATATTCACGGTTGCTGTTGTTGCTCAGCACCAGGCGCGCAACGCAAAACGTGGGCCGTTAATTGCGGAAATTATAAATCTGGAAACGACGACGGACGACGCGGGTACGACGCATGTTGTGGTAAATGGTGCTATCACAAATGTTTCGGATTCGATTTATGGTGTGCCTGACTTGTACATTGTATCAACGGATGATGGTGGACGTGTTCTTGCCAGACAGAAATTTATGCCATCGGCGACATTGTTGGATTCTGGTGCGACTGTGAATTTTAGTCACATCTTGGCGCCCCAGCCTGCGGGCGTAAAAAAGATACATGCGCATTTGGCAGAAATAGAGACATCAGACGGGGAAAAGAAATGAAAAAGATAATATCGTTATTGTTTGCGGTGTGCGTTGTGCCGGCAATTGCGGCGACTGCACCCGCCCCGCAACCACGGGTAAGCATTTTTTCCACCAGTACAGATTGGCAGGCTGTGACCGGTCTGACTTTGAACGAATACAACGGGAAATTTATTTCCGATAAAAAATTGGTTGGTCGCGGATTGGTTTTGTATTACCTGGATGGTTTTCCGTGTTATGGATTGGGTTTTGGTGTTCGCGTATGGGTTGGTCCTGATGGTAAAACGGATAATGATTTAGCGATTGCATGTGTTGCGGCGCCAACTGAAATCAAGTTTGCGTATCGCAATGCTACGCGTGACGCAGACCAGGCGACGACCACCGGAATTTTAACCTGTCCTGTATCTGAGCGTGGTCGTGATTTGACAATTGATTTATCTGATTGTATCGTTGGGCCTGATTGGGATGAGTATAAATAGGTTTTGGTTATGAATACAATTCGTGAATTTGTTGTGTCTGATACGGATGAATTGGTGCGTCTGGACAAGTATTTGTCGGCGCAAATGCCCGAATTTTCACGCAGCGAAATTCAAAAATTTAATGTACGTCGTGCGGACGGCACGATTCCAAAGTTTTCAGAAAAAATCCGTGTTGGCGATGTATTTTCTGTGGAAATTCCTGCCCCAAAAACAGATGTTGCGACTGACAATGTGTCGACTGACTTTGACCTGGATATTTTATTCGAAGACGATGATATTATCGTAATTAACAAGCCGCGTGGTGTGGTTATGTATCCGTCTGCGGGCAATAAAACGGGAACATTGGTTCAAAACATCTTGGCGCATACGCATTTGTCTGCGTTGGGTGGTGCGACACGTCCCGGCGTGGTGCATCGATTGGACAAGGATACCAGCGGTGTCATGGTCTTTGCGAAATCAGACGCGGCATTTCGTGAATTGGTAAAAATTTTTAGCGAGCATAATCTGACGCGTAAATACATCGCGTTTGTCTGGGGTGTTCCGAATTGGGAATCGGCGGATATTACGGGTAATATTGCGCGTTCGTCGCGCAACCGTCAAAAAATGACCATGGTAAAAACAGGTGGCAAGCCTTCACATACCGAGGTTGCAGTTGTTAATGCCTGGTCGCGTGCCAAAATTTCCCAGATGCGTTGTACGTTATTTACCGGTCGCACGCACCAGATACGTCTTCACCTGTCGGCGCATGGTTTTCCGGTCTTGTGTGATCCGGTTTATGGTCGTGGTGCGGCGCGCCTGGGGACTGTGCGTGATGCGGATTTGCTGGAATTTTTGAAAACGCACGACGGTCAAATGTTGCATGCCGAGGTTTTAGAATTCGCGCACCCTACAACGGGCAAGTTGATGCGTTTTAAAACCCGTCTGCCGGACGACATGTTGGAATTGAAATATATCCTGGAAAATATCTGATTCCGCCCAATTTTTCGCTTTTCATACCCTTGATTTTGTGTTAGAATAAAGTAATAAAATATGGAGTCAGGGGATGTCTTTTCTGAAAAACACAGTAAGTTTATTGGCTATATTCAGCGTAATACCTGCGGCATATGCGATTACCGCGCGCCCAAGTGTTATAAGTACTGCGAACGTGGCCAGCGCGTCGCGTCGTATGCCAACAATGACGGCTTACATTAACGGGCTGGTTGGTACGACGGGTACAACGTCTGGTTCGACGACGTCCGCTGCGTTGTTGGAAAATGCGGAATGTATTGATGCCTATACTGCATGTATCAAGGGTGCGGACGCATGTGGTTCAAATTTCGAAGAATGTACAACAAACGTTTTGTTCCATGCGCAAATGCCGGAATGTTTGTCAACCCTGGCGCAGTGTTCAAGTGCCGGTGTGAACAGTTTGTTTGGTACATCTAACGTGTCTGCGCTGTCAAATGTTGCGACTAAAAACACTTATGGTGAAGTCACAGAATATACATACCCAACCGCGGGCAGCGTTCTGGGACAGATGATTTCTGCGGCGGCAATTTCGAACAAGTATGATACCGCGGCATGTGTTCGTCGTTATTCATCCTGTCTGCGCAAAGACAGTGTCTGCGGCGCAGATTTCGAATTGTGTACCACAAATACCGAGTTTAAGAAACAGGCAGTATTCTGCGATTCAACATTGGCGCGTTGCGCATCCGACGGTAAATTGGAATTGTTTGGCAGTGCATCGGCAACATCGTCCACCGTTCCATCTGCATCCAGCCGTATCGGCGAAATGATTACCGAAGGTGCGGCCCTGGCGGCGGTTAACGCTGTGTCTACCTGCTACAAGGTTGCAGACCAATGTATTTTGAATGCATGTGCGGCTAACCCATATAAATGTTATGAAAACGCAGCTGTTGAAACGGTTAATTTGGTCGAAGCGATTAACAATGGCACACCAATCACAGAATTGGCGGACGCTACAACCACAATCAGCAAGTCCAACATCGCGTCCTATATCAAAAATTCTTGCTTGGACACGATTGGTGCTAACAAATATTGTTATGCGACATTTATTGGCGATGGTCAGATGCCAACATCATCCCAGTTGCGCGACGAAGATAATCAGGAAGAAGTTTATGACCTGGCATACGGCGCGCGTATGAATTCCGGGATGAAGGCTAAAATCACAGAATTGGTGAACAAGTTTGATACCAAGGCCAAGGACAAATGTGTCGAAACCATCACAAGCTGCGCAATGCGTTCATGTGGTGGCGGCTCGGGCGCTGCGTGCTATTCATTGGTGTTCAGCAATGCCGGCAAAAATTCTATCAATGCTGCGGCAACACGCGATGAAATCAAAACTGCGTGCCAGTCGGTCGTAAATACAGATGCGAATTGTCAGTATGCGGCGCAAAATCCAAACGCAACAGGCACATATAACTATATGTTCAGCCAGGCGGACGCGTTTGACACATTATTCCCTGAATACGATGATGGTGCTGAAAATGATCCGATTGGCGTTGTTGCGTCATTGAATGCGAAACTGTCAACCAGTTATAATACGGCGGCAATTGCCCAAATGAAAAAGCGTTGCCAGTCTGTCGCAACATCATGCGTAAAATCAATGTGTGGCAATGACTATGTAAATTGCTATCGCAACCGCACGGATATTCAGTCGTCTTTGACAAATACTGGCGAAGAACACTTTGATAAATCAATGAACAAGGTTGGCGGTGTTCTGGATTATACAATCGTACTGGGCTTGTGCATTGACACGGTTAAAAACGCAGATGTCTGCACAGAACACCTGAAGATTGAAGAAGTTAAATATAACATGGACAACACGAACGAAAACGTATGGGGTGGTGCGTCTGACGTTCGTTCTGGTTGGATTGATGCAGGCTCTGCCAAGTCGTCTGTTGGCACAGGTGAAATCTATGCAACAGATGAAAATGGCAATCGTCTGTGCACAAACGCAAGTGGTGGCCAGGGGCTGTGTGATACGGTCGATGCAAACGGCGCGGTGTACAGCGAACCTGTTGTTATCGGGTATGATACATATGTCCAGACCCAGGCGGCACGTTCCCTGTTCAAGGACCTGATTTATGATATCGAGATTGAAGCCCAGGCAAAATATAACGCCAAACTGACAAAGCAGCAGAATATGTGCTTGTCGTCAAATGATGGTGGCATCTTGGGTAACAAAGATTTGGGTTCTACGTTTATGTGGGCAAAACTGAAATCTAACAAGGTTCCAGCGGATTATACAACAAAGGGTCTAAAATCGAACCAGTTCGTGGCAAGTAATGACCTGTACGGTTCGTTCTGCCGTGTCCGCGTGACATTACAGTCCGATGATAAATACATCAACGATTCGATTATGTCGGGTGGCGATTGGGCGACGGCATACTTTGCGGCGGGTGACGCATTTACATGCGGTTCCTGGATTCCACAAAGCAAATTGGAAGAGATTGCAAAAGCGGCTGGTACTGACGCACGCGACGCCAAAGAGGCATCACAACCAAAAATTGCTGGCTGGATGGCGGCATTGGGTGGCCTTGGTGGTACGCTTGGTGGCGCATACTTGGGTGCAGGCATCCAAGATGGCTCTATCTTCAGCGGTCTGACCAGCAAGTCTAAAAAAGACACCAAGACATTGACCGAAGATAACTGTAAAAAATATTACAACAGTTATACAACCGCGGTTGTAGACGTTAACTCACGTCCCGCTGTGCCAACATATGTCAACAACCTGATTGATTTGGTCGAAACAAATGACAAGGAAGACGAGTACTCATCCAAAATAAATGATACACGTCTTGCTCTAAGCAAATATCAATCGGCTTTAAGCGCAACGGGCTTAACATATATAGACCAATATGGTTCTGTGACCCAACGCGATTGTACGGCGGATGAAAAGTTACAGCGTGCTTTGGACAAAGCAAATACTAAAATTGCTCAGATTGCTCAGGTTGCATCAAATTGTCCTGCAACATTAAGGAACTTCACTATCTGGCAGACGGCTTGCGTTGATGGTTCAAATAGTGATAGTCTGAAAATTGGCACAAAGTATTATGAAACCGAATGTTGCGGCACAGGAAATGCAAACTATAACGCGGCACTTGCTGAATATAATTCAGTATTTGCTGAGGGTGCAGTATGCAAAGTTGAAGTGCCTGCCAGTGTAACGAACACGGCTGCACAGCAGTTGGCAGCGGCAAACAACGCTATGCTGACAGAAAAGGGTAATCTGGATGCCAAGATGACGGAATTGCGTAGTGCCTGCGTCGCATTGGCAAATGCTGATACTGGTGACAAGAAAGGTTTGAAAAAAGGCGCAGCGGCGGGTATCGGTGCAGCAGTTGGTGCGGTTGCTGGTACAGCCTTGTTATATAACGTCACAAAATCCATCCAGGATGCAAATCTGGACTCGGCTGAACAAGCGGCAATTAAAGAATTCATGGACAACGTGGGTTCAAAAATCCGCTGCTATATCGGCGGGGAAGAGGTCGGCACCTATGGCGACGTCATCTCGACCAGCATGGAATAATATAAGCATTTCCAAAAATCCCCCAATCGGGGGATTTTTTTTATATCCAATAATCAATCAGCGCAAAAAAACACGCTTTAATCCGTTTGTTTTTTATGATATAATACTAGGTATGAAAACCAGAATCTTTATTTTGTCGTCCTTGCTGTGTTTATGTGGGGCGCTGAATGCCACGGCATCCGAATGTACGGGTGCAGGCTGTGATATTGAACCGTTAACTTTTGAAGAGTTTGAATGGGTGATGCCTGAATCTGCACCTGCGGCAATTGTGGTGGCGAAACCTACGCCTGTTGTAGAAACGCCAACATGGATGGATTCCGACCCTGATGCGGCGGTAATGCCCATGGCCCAGAATCTGCCAATGCCCGTGCGCAATATCGATGTAAAGATGTTGTCTGTCAAGCCGGTACCCGAAGATACGCGTCCTGCATTATGGGATGGTGTACACGGTGAATATGCTGGTGCGAACGGTGTCAAGACGGTTGATTGGCGTGACGGTGTTCCAATCTGGGACGAATCGATTAACAGTTACAAATATAAAGATTTCTCGGACTGGTTCCTGGAACCATCTCCTGAAATTTACTTGCGCGAATCCGATGCTGTTGCGGTTATGGAATCCGACCCCATTGAACTGTATCAGCAAAATATGGAAGATGCCGCTACAACGCGCGCCCGCGTCGAAGAATTATTGGCGCCACGCAAACCATCGGCCAGTCTGTGGTTTACAAATATGCCGGAACCAAAACCGGAATATGTTGCCCAGGATATGACCGAAATTGTGACGGAAACATTTGGTACTGTGATTGTTGACGATGGTTGTCCATTTGAAACTGAAACAGAATGTGAAATCTGGCGCAGAAAACCAATTGTGCGCGAAACGGTGTCGCCACGCAGTACAAAGTTGCGCAACACGTCTGTTGCAGAATTCGTACATGCTGCCGACTGTAATAAACATATTACTGCAAATGAACCTGTGGCTGCGCCATTACTGGATCGCTATAAAATGTTAATGCGTTCCGCCCAGGCGTGCTGCACAGACGGTATGGCATACGCGTTAAAGCAGGCCGGTGCCAGCGATGGTCTGGTATATAAATTCTTGTCTGACGATGCGAACTTCTATGGTTTTGGTTCACGTTGTTTGATGATGACGGATCATGACTTGGATTCCCAGTATCCAAATACTGCGACATCTGTGGTTGCTGCGGACGTGCGTAATGGTTGTTTGTGCCGTGGTCGCCAATGGTTCAGCGCAATGCTTGCGCCATTCCAGCAGGTTTATAATGAAATTCCAGAATTCAAAGACGCGCAATTTAACTATACTTACAAGGATGGCCTACAGCGCGAGATAACTGTTTCTGTGAATAATGACGTTCAAAACGTTTTGAAGCAATTATCACAATGTCCATAAAAATCCCCCGTCTGGGGGATTTTTATTTGCGGAATTCATGCCCGTTGTCCTAGATGTCCGATTCGATTATATTTATATATTATGAAACGCGCAACGTTATACATGTCTCTGGCATTCGCAACGCCCGCCATCGCAGATACGGGTTTCCCGCATGGTTTATCGGTGGGGGTTGGCGCCTCTGCCCTGGGTGGATTGAATATGTCTATGGGGTTTTATAATTCGGATTACGAATCATATTGGTTGCGTCATTTGGGGGTGCGAATCGATTTTGCAGCCACAGATCCGCTAAAATCTGCAATCGATTCGGCGATTGATTCCTATATGCGCGACGGCCGTGATGTTGGTGACGGGGTCAAGATTGATGAAGGTTCGCTGGATGCGTGGCATACGTCTATCTTAGTTGATTATTATCCTTTCTCGGGCGCGTGGCGCGTATCTGCGGGGTATGCGTGGGGCGGGGCGACCATGGATGCGTCGATATTTGGGGAAATAGCCACTGCTCCATCCCAGCGTTTCTACTTTTATCTGGCGGGCGACCACTATTATTATAACGGCAACAGTTTTGATGGCTCGGTCGCTATTGATTGGGATTGGCATGGTCCGTACTTTGGAACAGGGTTTGATTTTGATATCGGCTGTCGATTCGGATTGTTTCTGGATTTAGGTGTTGTTTTAACGAATCGACCTGCCGTTCTTTCTCTGGACGTCCCCCAGGAACAACTGTATGTATATAATAAGTTAACTGCAACGTGGTTGCCGGTGACAATTCCGCAATTAGAAGCGGATATTACGCGCGCGACGCGCGACGCGAACGATAAATTATCCGATTTTAGGGTCTATCCGATGGTAAAATTGGGCTTTTTATACCGGTTTTAATAATGTTTTTCACGATTCGTTGTATGAACAGAATCAAAAAAACTGATAATCCGAATCATTTTTAATGCTTGTCGAATAAAAAAAGGAAAAAAATCGAAATAAAAAATGGCGGATTTCTGCGATTTTTTGATTTTTTTAGATTTTTTTTTAAATTATTTTTGAATTTCTTCTTGACTTTTTCATTGTTTGAGCACATACTATGCGGGCTTTCAAGTTGAGACAACAAAACAAAAAGAAACTCAACCCCTGAAATTCTGCGGTTTACGGAACAAACGGTACGAAACGGGTATCTGTAAAACTCGCAAACATTGTGAATAAAAGCAGCTCATCAAAAATTCAAGAAGGGATGTGCAGACAGTTGAATTTGGAATATCCAAACTTTGACTAAGTCAAAAGTGCATATCCTAGACAGGTAGTAGGTTTACATATTAAACCTCGTTAAAAACTTGTCTTGCGAATAATTATATATGTAAAGACGAACTGATTATTAAATAGTCAGCTTTTGTTTATATGCACGGGACTTACTTAACAGGTTTTTTAGAACTTGAGAGTTTGATCCTGGCTCAGAACGAACGCTGGCGGCAGGTCTTAGGCATGCAAGTCGAACGGGTGAAACAGGTGCTTGCACTTGTGGATCTAGTGGCGCACGAGTGAGTAACGCGTGGGAAACTGCCCACCACTGGGGAATAACGTTTGGAAACGAACGCTAATACCGCATACGCCGGAAACGGGAAAGATTTATCGGTGGTGGATGTGCCCGCGTTGGATTAGCTTGTTGGTGGGGTAACGGCCTACCAAGGCAATGATCCATAGCTGGTCTGAGAGGACGATCAGCCACGCTGGAACTGAGACACGGTCCAGACTCCTACGGGAGGCAGCAGCTAAGAATATTGGGCAATGGAGGAAACTCTGACCCAGCCATGCCGCGTGAATGAAGAAGGCCTTCGGGTTGTAAAGTTCTTTTAGTAGTGAAGATGATGACAGTAGCTACAGAAAAAGCACCGGCTAACTTCGTGCCAGCAGCCGCGGTAATACGAAGGGTGCAAGCGTTGTTCGGATTTACTGGGCGTAAAGCGTCCGTAGGTGGTTTGTTAAGTCAGGGGTGAAATCCCAGGGCCCAACCCTGGAACTGCCTTTGATACTGGCAAGCTGGAGCGTGATAGAGGAAGATGGAATATCTGGTGTAGGGGTGAAATCCGTAGATATCAGATGGAACACCAATGGCGAAGGCAGTCTTCTGGATCATTGCTGACACTGAGGGACGAAAGCGTGGGTAGCAAACAGAATTAGATACTCTGGTAGTCCACGCCCTAAACGATGCATGCTTGTTGTTGGTTTCCTTCGGGATATCAGTGACGTAGCTAACGCGTTAAGCATGCCGCCTGGGGAGTACGATCGCAAGATTAAAACTTAAAGGAATTGACGGGGACCCGCACAAGCGGTGGAGTATGTTGTTTAATTCGATGCTACGCGAGAAACCTTACCGACCCTTGACATCTTGGTCGCGATTTCCAGAGATGGATTTCTTCAATTCGGTTGGACCAAAGACAGATGCTGCATGGCTGTCGTCAGCTCGTGTCGTGAGATGTTAGGTTAAGTCCTGCAACGAGCGCAACCCACGCCCTATGTTGCCAGCGGGTAATGCCGGGAACTCTTAGGGGACTGCCCGCGTCAAGCGGGAGGAAGGTGTGGATGACGTCAAGTCATCATGGTTCTTACGGGTCGGGCTACAAACGTACTACAATGGTGGTAACAATGGGTCGCAATGCTGCAAGGCAAAGCCAATCCTTAAAAACCATCTCAGTTCGGATTGTCCTCTGCAACTCGAGGGCATGAAGCTGGAATCGCTAGTAATCGCTGATCAGAATGCAGCGGTGAATACGTTCCCGGGTCTTGTACACACCGCCTGTCAAACCATGAGAGTCGATTTCACCCGAAGTCGCTAGTTTAACGCAAGAGGACGGCGCCTACGGTGGGGTTGGTGATTGGGGTTAAGTCATAACAAGGTAGCAGTACCGGAAGGTGCGGCTGGATCACCTCCTTTATAGAGAATACCGATAACACGATATCGGTCAAATCCAAAGCGACTGTCTGAATATCTCTTTTTGAATGTGTCTAAACGCTGGGTCAGTAGTTCAGTTGGTTAGAATGCCGCTCTGATACAGCGGAGGTCGAAGATTCGAGTTCTTCCTGACCCACCAATTTTTCAAGCAAAGCGTTGAAAAATTGAGTGTCTCGCCGAAGTTTTAACGAAGGCGGACGGAAAGAACAGAAGTTTTTTCTTTTGATGAGGTTGGAATCAGAAGTGATTCACACTTTTGATTCCAGATATTTCGATATCCTCGGAATCTGCTTTTATTGCAATACATTGTTAATCGGTTTTTATGTCGCAAATCAAGAAATTGATTTGTTGAACATCGTAATCTCAAAAAATCTTTCTAAAAGAGTAATCATGGAAACATGATAATTCAATTAAAGAGAGCAAGAATCAACTAATGCTTAAAAAACTCATTAAGTGTTCTTTTTAAGTTTGAAGACTTTCTCTTCAAGCATAAGATAAAAAGTAACAAAGGGTGTTTAGTGGATGCCTTGGCAATCAGAGGCGACGAAGGACGTGAAAGACTGCGATAAGCCCGGGTGAGGCGTCAATATCCTTTGACCCCGGGATTTCCGAATGGGGAAACCCAATCCGTATGGATTATCTTTGACTGAATACATAGGTCAAAGAAGCAAACGCAGAGAAGAGAAACATCTCAGTACCTGCAGGAAAAGAAAGCAACAGCGATTCCCTTAGTAGTGGCGAGCGAAACGGGACCAGCCCAGTAGCCGAGATTTTAGTTAGCAAAATGTGATGGAAAGCACAGCAATAATAGGTGATAGCCCTGTATGCGAAAACTAGTTTCTTGGTTCAAGAGTAGAGCCGGACACGTGAAATCCGGTTTGAATATAGGAGGACCTTCTCCTAAGGCTAAATACTCCTGATTGACCGATAGTGAACAAGTACCGTGAGGGAAAGGTGAAAAGAACCCCGAAGGGGGAGTGAAATAGACACTGAAACTGAATACCTACAAGCTGTCAGAGCCGGTTTTCCGGTGATGGCGTACCTTTTGTATAATGAGCCAACGAGTTATTATTGCATGCAAGCCTAAGCCGCTAGGTGTAAGCGTAGGGAAACCGAGTCTTAATAGGGCGACCATAGTATGCAGTAATAGACCCGAAGCGGGGTGATCTAGGTATGGGCAGGCTGAAGGCGGCGTAACAGTCGCTGGAGGGCCGAACGCACTAGTATGGCAACACTAGGCGATGACCTGTGTCTAGGGGTGAAAAGCCAATCGAACCCCGTTATAGCTGGTTCTCCGCGAAAACTATAGAGGTAGTGTCTCATGTGTTCGTTGTTGGGGGTAAAGCACTGAAATGGCTAGGGGGAGTAAAATCTTACCAACCCATATCAAACTCTGAATACCAACAAATAAATAGCATGGGAAACAGTCCATCGGTGCTAAGGTCGATGGACGAGAGGGCAACAGCCCAGACCGCCAACTAAGGTCCCCAAATGATGATTAAGTGGGAAAGTGAGTCGAGATTCCAAAACAACCAGGATGTTGGCTTGGAAGCAGCCATCGTTTAAAGAAAGCGTAATAGCTCACTGGTCTATTAGAGTTTCGGCAACGAAAATGTAACGGGGCTAAAATCATCTACCGAAGTTGCGGGTGCGTCGTAAGACGTGCGGTAGCGGAGCATTCTGTAAGCCTGTGAAGGGCAAGCCGCGAGGCGACCTGGAGGTATCAGAAGCGCGAATGTTGGCATGAGTAGCAGCTAATCAAGGTGAGAAACCTTGACGCCGTAAGAGCAAGGGTTCCTATCCAATGTTAATCAGGGTAGGGTGAGTCGACCCCTAAGGCGAGGCCGAAAGGCGTAGTCGATGGGAACACGGTTAATATTCCGTGACCTGCTGGTGAGTGACGAATTGCGTAAATTGTTTTGCCTTATTGGATTGGTGATGCAGTGAAGCAGTTCCGGGAAATAGCCCCAGCGTATAGATCGTACCCAGAACCAACACAGGTGCTCGAGTCGAGTAGACTAAGGCGGTTGAGAGAACTATGTTGAAGGAACTAGGCAAAATGCATCCGTAACTTCGGGATAAGGATGACCTGTTTCAAGGCAACTTTAATCAGGTGACACAAACCAGGTGGGGGCGACTGTTTACTTAAAACCCAGGTCTCTGCTAAATCGTATAAGATGATGTATAGGGACTGACGCCTGCCCAGTGCTGGAAGGTTAAGCAGAGGTGTGCAAGCATTGATGTGAAGCCCCAGTAAACGGCGGCCGTAACTCTAACGGTCCTAAGGTAGCGAAATTCCTTGTCGGGTAAGTTCCGACCCGCATGAATGGCGTAACGATCTCCACACTGTCTCCAACATAGACTCAGCGAAATTGAATTCTCGGTGAAAATGCCGGGTACCCGCAGCTAGACGGAAAGACCCTATGAAGCTTTACTGCAGTTTCGTACTGGCACTAGGACTCATTTGCGTAGGATAGGTGGGACGCTTTGAAGGGCGGATTTTGGTTCGCCTGGAGCGGTTGGTGAAATACCACCCTGATGTGTTTTAGTGTCTAACCCGCGTTCTTGAAGCAGGGCGGGGGACAGTGCGTGATGGGCAGTTTGACTGGGGTGGTCGCCTCCCAAATCGTACCGGAGGCGCGCGAAGGTTTGCTCAGGCTGGTCGGAAATCAGCCGGTGAGTGCAATGGCAAAAGCAAGCCTGACTGCAAGGAGGACACTCCGAGCAGAGACGAAAGTCGGTCATAGTGACCCGGTGGCTCCACATGGAAGGGCCATCGCACACGGATAAAAGCTACTCTAGGGATAACAGGCTGATGCTACCCAAGCGTCCATAGCGACGGTAGTGTTTGGCACCTCGATGTCGACTCATCGCATCCTGGGGCTGGAGCAGGTCCCAAGGGTATGGCTGTTCGCCATTTAAAGCGGTACGTGAGTTGGGTTAATAACGTCGTGAGACAGTTAGGTCCCTATCTACTGTGGGCGTTGGATATTTGAGTGAACTTGACCTTAGTACGAGAGGACCGGGTCGAACGAACCTCTGGTGTACCTGTTGTCGCGCCAGCGGCACCGCAGGGTAGCTATGTTCGGAACAGATAACCGCTGAAAGCATCTAAGCGGGAAGCTGGTCACAAGATAAGATATCCCCATGAGTTCAGTTCTAGACTAGGACATTGATAGGCTGTGTGTGTAAGTCCAGTGATGGATTTAGCTTAACAGTACTAATCGAACCATTGACTTTTTATCTTATCGTCTTGACTTTTGATAAGTCAGACGGTATGCTTGAAGAGAACGTTAAACATTGATTCTTGAAATCAAATTATGATGTTCGCTGGATTTATTCTGGTGATTATTGAGCGGGAGCCACCCTCTGTTCCATCCCGAACCAGACAGGGAAACCCCGTATCGCCGATGGTACTTTGGCTTAAGCCACGGAAGAGTAGGTCGTCGCCAGAATAAATCCAGTTATCGATATAGAAACCGAATTTCACCGCCTACTGGGCGGTTTTTTTTATTTGTTTGCTTAAGGTTTAGTTGTGCGACTATTCTTTACAAGAATATTTGATTCTTGTCATCTCTGCGCAGGCAGAGATAGGGGCTCTTAATCGTGCGCAACGCGCACCAATTGCTGATTCTAAAAACTAATAGTCCCTTTCCCGCCTGCGCAGGAATGACAATTTTGGTGAACAATACAACTATTTTATGCTATAATTCAGACCATCAAGTTAATGGAGTTAAAAATGCGTATAAAAAGAAAACCAGATAATTGGTTGACACCGAACGAGCTGGCACTGTATATAGAGTCAAATGACAAAAATATTGCTTCCATACTAGAGAATAAACTAAAACATTATCAAAAATTTTTGCCGGACGCCATCCGTACCTGGGCGGTTGGCAGGGAATTGAAATTATGTCTGGACAAGAATTTCCTTGATAAATTTTGTGAACTTGCCATGCTGAAAAGACGCACTATGCCATTGCAACAACGCAGGGATTTAAACATTGCCCAGTTATTGCGTTATTACATATCGGGCAAACACAGCGATGTTGCGGACACTTTGCATTACCTTTATAACAGCGGGCGACCAGGTGCCAAAGATGCGATTGTTCTAAGACAATACCGTGCCCCAGCCTATCATGTATATGAAGATTCCATAGAATGGCTATTTAAAAACTCTGATTTAAAACGCAAAAAGGTGCCTTATCATCGTATGGAATTTACACCAGAGGACTTGCATCGAAATTATATTCAAGAAGATGTAAAGGTTATTGCTAAGAGTTTACAAGAGAATGCAAAAATAATGCCAGAATCAATTTATGAAGTGTATCATCCTGGATATGGCTCAAAAATTCGTGTTCTAGAACCATCTGCGCTCGAAAAATTTGTTGAGTTATCAAAGCTAACTTTCAGGCCCGAATATCATGGCATAGAAGCGAATATTGTTGAACCATTTTATGTAAAAGAAACAGTAAAACAAATGTTAAATCTTTTACAGCAAAACGACGAGCGTTAACCCCACCGCCCATCCGGGCGGTTTTTTGTTGCTAATTGGGGAAAGGACGGTATAATGATCACAAACACAACGTCAGAATATTAAAATGGCAAATTACACAAACCAAGACATTATAAAAATTATAGCCCAGAACATGTTTCGGCATCAAAACTTTTGGAATTTTCAAAATTTCCGCCATCGCCTGCATGTTTTGTGGTTGATGTTAATGCCTGTGTCGTGCAATGATGAAAAACTACGTTCCAGATATAACACAGCCAAGTATAATTTTTGGTCGGCCTGTGGTGATAAAATGGACTATGATTATTTTATTGGCATCCGTCATCGTCTGGCCGAATGTAAAACAAAATAATGCGCAATAAAACGAATATACCAACCAAGGGAACTGCTGTGTCTGTAAAATCTGAAATAAAAGTTGCTGCCGATGGAACCAAGACTGGTCGCAATATGAAATATGCCCCAGATGGCGAATTTACCACCCAACAAATGAGTATTCATGAAACAACTAAATCAGTTGGGCGATTGTGTATCTATTGCCAAAACATTATGTAATTGTCTAAATCAATTACCTGAAAATATTCGGGCGGATATTAAGTATGCACTTGCGCTGCTGGCCGAGGCAGAATCATATATCCCATACATAGAAAAGAAAACAAAAATTGCATTATCGCATGTTCCAACTGAAATCCAAGGTCAGGAATATTTATAAATTTTGCGCCGCCCACTGGGCGGTTTTTTATTAGGCAAAGCGTCCTGTGGCATGTGGTGGACGGCTGTGGCACAATATATGCGCCAGAGGAAGAGAGAGCCCACATGCGCACTATAATTAATAACTAACATCCTACCGCCCATGTGCGGTTTTTTTGTTGCGGATTTATATGTATATGCTAACGTTCCAAGTAAAGGATAGGAATATGTTAATGCATGATCTTGTAAAAAATTGTGTGCGGGAATATTATCACGAGAATGGCACAGTAGTTCTGTGCCGTGGGGAAAATTTCTATTATTTTATTATTGAAAAACAGTTGGCACCGGGGCATACGCTTGTGCGCGAACGGGGGCACCTGGATTTTATTAGTGCTCATGATTTTTTTGAAACTGTGTGTCGCTGGATTCGTGATGAAATTGAATGGGTGGAACCAACGCATAAATATTCTTGTAAATACAGCCCAAATCGGTCGCGTGGCTGTACAGATGTCAATTGTCCGCGCAAACTTGGGGGCAAAGATTATAGATATATATTCGGCGCATCTTGCCCATTTCGCAAGACACCCCGCACACGTTAAAATACGCGGCGGGTTTAATTTTTGCCAAAAGTGTGCTATAATCATCGTATGAAAAAATTTAATCGATTTAATCACAAAAACATGGAGTCGTTACCAGAAAACCTGCGCAAAATAGCGGGTGGTGATGCGCGTGCAGCAACGGCGGAATTTAACGCGTTTATGACAGAATTGGCAACGGATTTTATTGCGCAATTATCAAATGGCGTGCAAAAAAATGAAATCAAGTTAACTGCACCTCGCAAATTGTTCGGGCATGATGTTAAATTGAAATATGTGGCATCTGGTTCGATTGGGACGGTATATAAAATGCAAATCAGTAACTTGGACTTTGCATTCAAGATAAATCGTCAATCCCTGCACGGCGAATTATATGCCATGAATTTACAGCGTCGTGCACGCGGTCTGGTAAATCCTGCACATATTGGTGCGGTGTTCAGGGTTGGCGATCACAGTTATTCTTGGGTATTATCCGACTATATTGCGCGCGACCGTGAAGATGGTTTTGAATCCGCTATGGAAAAGTTGTATTTTGCACACATGACCAAGGGTCTGACCATAAACGATATACATCCTGGTAATTTTAAAGACGGAAAATTAATAGACATTCCATCCCTGGATAGACGCGATAATAATGTGGATGATATAAAGCAATTGACGCGTGTCCAGCAAAATATGGTCCAGCGTCTGGCATACTATATCAAGACAAACGACATTGAAAAATTTGAAAAAATGATTTCTGTTGCGCGTGTAAAAAATCCATCTGTTATAAACTATATGTTCCTGGCGATGAAGTTTGGTCGCGCTCCAATATTTGGTGCGGGCAGAACGAATGATTTTGCGCTAAAATTGCGTCGTTTTGAATTCATTGTTGATAGGGCGTATCGCGCGAACAAACGCGGTCTTGAATACACGCGATAAATATAAAATTTTTCGTTTGCATTAAATGCGCAAACTTTGTTAAAGTTGTCTTGGACCAGAGTCCAGAAAGGAGAAATTGACGCGCCACATTATTGTTATCTGTGTGGCGTGTTTTTTTATATCATGACGCCCAATGCGTACTGTGCAAATTCGCCAATTATAAAAGATACAATCGATACCCCTGTACAAATCAACAGCATTTCAATTGCGTGTTTCCACCATGGTCGTGCGCATGCGTGTCCTATGCACCAATTACACGCGAATATAACAACCACCGCCATTATAAACGACATAATTAACGCAGTATGTGTGTTTGGAACAACCAGGAACGGCAATATCAAAAACGCGCACGTCCCCAGGTATGCAACGCCGGTCATCGCCCCCGCCCGCAGGGCATGTGGGTTATCGTTCGTCTTTTCCGCCAGATAACAAGACGCCGCCATAGACAGGCCTGCCGCCACCGATGCAATAACCGCCGACAAAATAATCATGCGTCTATCCGCCAACGCGAATGTCAGCCCACCAATCATACCTGTTAATGATACCAGCGCGTCATGCATCCCCAATACGACTGCCGCTGCTGTTCTTAGTCTTCGTGTCATAATAAAAACAGTATCATATTTTGTATGGTTTATACCACAGGAATAATTGTGCCAATTATTCTTCGCCGAAATCCATGTCGCGCAATTTTTCGGCGCGTGGTGCAATCTTTCCGATTGAAATTTGTAATTGCTCGATATCAGTTTGGGCCATTTTAAAGTGTCTGTCAACATTCGTTGCGCGATCATTCAATCGTCCCAAATCAGTCAACAGGGCATCCAATTCTTTTCTGATTTTTGCAGCGACGCGTTTAATTTTTATATCGGACAAAACCGCGCGTATTGTATTCAACGTTGCCCACAATGTTGATGGCGATACGATAAATACTTTTTTGCGTGCAGCATATTCAACCACCCCTGGAAATTCGCGATGCAGCGTTTCAAATATTGATTCCGATGCAATAAACATCATTGCGGATTCAGCAGTTGTTCCGGGTATGATATACTTTTCCCCAATTGCATCAACATGCTTGCGTACATCTAATTCAAATTGCTTGCGCGCCATGCCGTCAGTTGTGTCCATTTGCATACGATTATAACTTTCCAGCGGGAACTTGCTGTCTATAATCATATCACCCGGCGGATAGGGCAGACGAATAATACAGTCTGGGCGCACACCTGTATCCAATACGCATTGAAAAGCATATGTTTCTGGCGGCATAATATCGCGCACTAAATCTTCCAGTTGTCTTTCGCCGAATGTGCCACGCGCCTGTTTGTTTCCCATTAAAATATTTTTGAAATTTGCGATATCGCCGCTGATATTTTTTAATTCAATTGCATTCTGGCTTAACGCC
Source organism: Alphaproteobacteria bacterium (assembly GCA_046882065.1). Lineage (GTDB taxonomy): Bacteria > Pseudomonadota > Alphaproteobacteria > Rs-D84 > Rs-D84 > Enterousia. The sequence goes on from JBKSMY010000017.1 coordinate 21,322, forward strand.
CCCAGACGTTCTGCCAATCGTTCGCGCAGGCGCGCATTATCTTCGCGCAACGCTGATATATCAACCGTCGGGCGACGCATTAAAATCGCCAACAACAGAACAATAATTATTCCCAGCAATACAAAAATATAAGTTGTCATTTCCCAATCCTTTGCTATGATTATTATAAGAGGTTTTATACATGTTGCAAATGAAACTTTGTGGTGATTTAGTTTTGCGTACAAATTGTGCGCCCGTGGAAAATATCACCCCAGAAATTTTATCGACCATGGACGAAATGGTCGACATGATGCGTGATCAGAATGGGGTTGGCCTTGCTGCGCCCCAGGTTGGCATTGCGTCGCGATTCTTGGTTATGATGGATCCGGATTCTGAAACCGTATACCGCATGATAAACCCGCGTATTATTTCGTACGGTGACACAACCTGCACAATGGAAGAAGGTTGCCTGTCTGTCTTGGGCAATGATGGTTTGCCTGTATTTGCAAATGTATCGCGTCCTGATTCGGTTGTTGTTGAATGGACTGATGAAACGGGCGACAAAAAAATGGCACAAATGTCTGGTACGCCTGCACGCATTGTCCAGCATGAAACAGATCACTTGGACGGCAAATTGTTTATTGATTACCTGTCGCCGTTGCGTCGTGAAATGCTGATGAGAAAGGTAAGGAAATTCAAAAAATGAAACTGGTGTTAATGGGGACAAACGCATTTGTTGTTCCAATCTTTGACGCGATAAAAAATGCAGGTCATGAAATCATGGCTGTGTTCACGCGTGCGCCCAAACCCACCGGACGTAAAAAGGTTCTGACCCCATCGCCTGTTCATGTCTGGGCGGAATCGAATGGTCTGCGTGTTCATACAAATATAAATGAATACAAATATTCGCCTGATATGGTGGTGGTGATTTCTTATGGTGTAATTTTGCGCGATAATGTTTTGTCTTCTGCGCCGGTTATAAACATTCACCCCAGTATATTGCCACAATACCGCGGCCCGTCTCCAATTCGTACGGCCATTTATAATGGCGATGAAAAATCGGCGGTGTGTCTTATGGCGGTGACACCGGAATTGGATGCTGGTGATATTTATATGTGTCGTGAATTTGATATTGATATCAATGATACTAATGACACGATTGAAAATCGCGTATCAGAAATTGGTTCTGAAATGTTGATTGAATATTTGGCGAATCCCGCTGGGTATCCGCCAGTTGCCCAGAAAGGCACCCCGACCTATACCCATAAATGGACAGGCGCGGATGAAATGATTGACTGGTCGCGCAAGCCGTGTGAAATACACAATCAGATTCGTGCGCTGGGTTGCGGTCGCACAAAAATCAATGGCGTTGATATAAAAATCCTGCAAACAGAAATAGTTGATAATAATTTGCGCATCCTGCGTGTACAGCCTGCGGGAAAAAGTCCAATGGATTGGCGCAGTTTTGTTAACGGTTTGCGCGGTGCAGAAATAAAATACGGGGAATAAAATGGAACATAGCGAAGGTTCGATTGTTAAGACAGGATGTTGGGAACCGCGCATGGCATTTTCGTCCGATACATGTGACAAATTTTCATTGAACAAGGTTTTTAAACTGCGGAATGACAAGTGTAAATAAAATGACACGATACAAATTGATTCTTGAATATGATGGTACTGATTTGATTGGCTGGCAGGAAAATCGCCAAGGCCCATCGGTTCAATCGCTTGTCAAAGATGCGATTGAAAAATTCTGTGCTGCGCGTGTGGATGTTGTTGGTGCTGGTCGCACAGACGCGGGCGTTCATGCTGTTGCGATGACGGCGCATGTCGATATTGATGGCACGCATAGCGCAGAAACTGTAATGCGTGCGTTGAACTTTTATCTGACAGACAAACCGGTATCTGTTTTGGATTGCGAAATTGTGCCTGATGATTTTAATGCGCGTTTCGATTGTGTCGCGCGTCATTATAAATACGTTGTGCTTAATCGCGGTGCGTCGCCTGTGTTACAAAAAAATCGTGTATATTGGGTTCCGCGCAAACTGGATATTGATGCGATGCGCGCTGCTGCGACCAAATTGTTGGGCAATCATGATTTTACCAGTTTTCGTGCATCTGAATGTCAGGCAAAATCACCAATCAAGACATTAGACAGAATTGAAATAACACAAAACGGCGATGAAATAGTATTCGAATTTTCTGCGCGTTCATTCCTGCATCACATGGTTCGAAATATAGTAGGGACGCTTATTGAAATTGGTCTGGGCAAACCATACGATATCGATGAAATTTTTGCCTCCAAGAATCGCAGCGCGGCGGGTCCGACCGCACCTGCGTCGGGGTTGTATTTTATTCGTGCTGATTATTAGTTCCAGCGTCGTTTGTTAATTACATGACGAACATGCCCGTCGGGATATATCACAAATCCGCCACGCAAAATTTTATGCGCGCAATTTTCTGATTTGATATCAAAGTATGAAACAATATAACGAACATTATCGTCATTGCACAATGCTTTGATATTTTTCATTAGTGGCACAAACTTTTGAATATATACAATGTCGCGATATTGATATACGCCCTTGTTGTGCTTGCGTCTTGGATTTGGAGTATTGGCGTCTTCGCCATTTATCTGTTTCCATGTATCGAATGCAAAGTAGTGATTTGACGCGCGTGATTTATTAAATTCTAAATTACCATCATCACCCACAAACGCCACCAGTTCATTATCGTATGTTGCCATGAACACAGGTTTGGGTGTGACACAGACAATCCCAATCCCAATGCCACAGAACAACAAACACAGAATATAATTCACTTTGATTTTGATTGGCTTGATTATCATTAAACAGATGAATCCAATAATAAAGCATATCACAGCCGCGTTTGATACATGCGGAACTGTAATGGTTGCCACAGGCATATCTGCGATATACTGTGCCAGCGTAAATGTGAAATCATATAAACTGTGCGCTAAATCAATCGGTGCGTTTGCGTTAAATATTGCGCCGAATAAAACCAGCGGCATAATTGCGAAAGAAAATATTGGCAATAAAATCAAATTGCCGACCAATCCATAAATCGGAATTGCGCCAAAGTGTATTGCAACAAATGGTGCGGTAAATATTGTCGCGACAACAGACGTTATTATACAGGCATAGATTAACTTCAAAATTTTATTCCGCGGCATTTTTGGTTTTGTTTCCGAATACACCCAAATCAATCCAAACACCGCTGCAAAAGATAACTGAAATCCCGCTTGCATAACAAAGTGCGGATTGATAAAGAAAATAATACAAAAAGCCAACGCGATGTTACGCATAGAAATCGCGCTGCGTCCACATGCGAACGCCAAGAATACCAACGTTGTCATTATGAATGCGCGAATTGTTGCGATATCTAAACCTGATAAGAACAAATATCCCAACAGTGCAATCCACGCGCAACCCATTGCGGGTATTCGTGCCGGAATGCGGCGTGTGATATATGGTGTTGCCCTGAACAGGAAATAGAATATCAAAAATATCCAACCGCCCACCAATGTCATATGGAAACCGCTGATTGACCATACATGCCCAATGCCGGCGGCTGTCCAAATTGGTGTATCGTTTTTCGGAACTGCGTTCTTGTATCCCAACACCAAACTGTCCACCAGAAAAGATTCCGTGTGATTATGGATTGTGTTTCGCATGGTGTTTATGCTTATTGTGTCACTTGGTTTTATGACTTCAATTTCGCTTGCGTATCCTGTGGCGGTAAGTCCGTTAAAGTATGCCCAGCGTGCGTAATCAAATGTATCTGGTGCGTATGCGCCGGCAGGCTTAAACAGTCCAATATTTGCCCGAACCGTATCACCAATTTTTGGCAATTCAATATCAGAAACCGAAATCCGCACGATTGCGCGTTCATTGTCGTCTGCGCCAATGTCGCGCGCTGATACAGATAAATAGATACGCGATTTTTCATCTGTGTAATCTATATTTTTAACTATGCCCGTGATTTCCAGGTTATGTTTATTATGACCCAGTTTTGGTGTGTCTATAAAATCTGTGAAGACGTACGCATAACAAAAACCAAACAAGAAAATCAATATCGCCCGCAAAATGTTCGGTACGCGTCTAATGAATATTGCCATGCCTGTTATGCACAAAATGATTGGTGCGAATATTGGTTGTGGTTCATATGGCATTGTGAAATATAGTGCTGCACCAAATGCCAATAAAAATGGCACATATAAAAACAAATTCTGATACTGATTATCGAACCAATCCCGCATATGAAAAGTATAGGAATTTATTCAATTGCGCCGCAACGAAAAATTTCGTATGATAGAATTCCATAAGGGGGCAAACTTATGGCAACGAAATATATATTTATTACTGGTGGGGTGGTATCAAGTTTAGGCAAGGGCGTCGCAGCGGCAGGTTGTGGCGCCCTTCTTCAATCGCGGGGATATACTGTGCATGCGCGCAAATTTGACCCGTATTTGAACATTGATCCCGGCACAATGTCGCCGTTTCAGCATGGCGAAGTTTATGTGACCAATGACGGTTATGAAACGGATTTAGATTTAGGTTATTATGAACGTTTCTTGGGGGCGCGTTTGTCGCGAAACGATTCGGTTTCAGGCGGTCGTATATATTGGGATGTTTTGAATGCGGAACGTCATGGTGATTACCTGGGGGCGACGGTCCAAATGATTCCGCATGTATCCAATAAAATCAAAGAATATATATCTGCGCCAACTGATACTGATTTTGTTGTGTGTGAAATAGGTGGCACCGTCGGCGACATCGAAGGCAAGATATTTCTGGAATCAATCCGCCAGTTTGCGAACGACGTTGGGCGTCGCAATGTGATGTTTGTACATTTGACCCTGGCGCCATATCTGGAAAAGTCTGGCGAATTAAAAACCAAGCCAACCCAGATGTCTGCGCGCGCATTGTTAGAAAATGGGATTCAGGCAGATATGCTGATTGTGCGCACACCGCGCATGTTGACTGCGTCCGAACGTGATAAAATCGGTATGTTCTGCAATTTGCCTGCAAAAAGTGTAATCAGCGGTATTGATGTTGATAATATTTACAAAATCCCCCTTGCGTACGAGGCCCAGCATGTCTTTGACATAATTGCAGACCACTTTAATTTGCCCCATGCGCGCGGTGATATGATGCGCTTTGAACGTATTGAAAACTATTTGGCTGCGGATTTGCCAACTGTCACAGTTGGTATCGTTGGTAAATACTTTAACGTTCCAGATGCTTATAAATCATTGAACGAAGCATTGTTCCATGCGGGCATTCAAAACAATGTGCATGTTAAATTAAAAAAGATAGATGCGGAACATTTTGATGCTGACGATTGTCGCGATGTTGATGGTATCTTGGTACCGGGCGGATTTGGTGCGCGTGGTGTTGATGGCAAAATTGCGGCGGCGGGCTATGCGCGTGAAAACAAGGTTCCGTATATGGGGATTTGTCTGGGAATGCAGGTTGCGGTTATTGAATTTGCTCGTAATGTTCTGGGAATTGAAAATGCGAACTCGTCCGAGTTTTCATCAGACTGCACGCCTGTTATTGGTATTATTGCGGAACACGATGCTGAAAATATGGGCGGCACATTGCGACTGGGGGCGTATCCGTGTGAAATTACGCCTGACACGTTGGCGCACCGGGTGTACGGCGCGACCAGTATATCTGAACGCCATCGTCATCGATACGAAATGGATATATCGCTGGAACAAAAATTTGCGGATGCAGGTTTGATTGTATCAGGGCGCAGTCCCGATGGTAAATTGCCAGAAATGATTGAACTGAAAAATCATCCATTTTTTGTGGCGGGACAATTTCATCCCGAATTTCAGTCCAGTCCATACACCGGCCATCCAATGTTCAATGCCTTTATAGGTGCATGCAAGCGGTCGTAATAAAAATCCCCCAACTGGGGGATTTTTTATTTTGCAGGTGCGACAATAATTGATTTTGTTCTTTCGTCTGGTTTAGACTTTGATTCCAAAGTACCTTTGTCGCCAATAATTTCCAGGATACGCGCAAACAGTTCTGGAACTGCGTCTTTACCGCGCGCCAAAACTTTTTTTGAACCACGCGTCATAACCGCAATTTTTACTTTGTTTCCGGTGCCCAAAAATTCAAAAACTTTTTTCATTTTGATGTTCAGGTCGTTTTCTTCGATGAACGGCTTGACCCAAACTTCTTTCATTTCGATTGTTTTTTGGTTTTTGCGTGCTTCGGATGCGCGCTTTTTCTGTTCGTACTTGAACTTGCCATAGTCCATGATTTTGGTAATAGGTGTGGCGTTGTTTGCATTGATTTCGACCAAGTCCAGACCTAAATCCATTGCCATTTGCAATGCCTGTGATGTTGGCATAATCCCCAAATTCTGTCCATCATTACTAATAACCTGAACAGATTTTGCAAAGATTTTATTATTCATACGCGGACCAACGTCGCGACGATTATCACGATTGTTTACGGGTTTAATTGTTTGCTCCTTTATTAAACATGCGTAAATTATTAACTATTATTCGGCGGTTTTCAAGATATTTTGCATGTTTTGCAATGCGTTCCACACGTCTCTTTTTGCGGCCGGTTTTAAGATTAAATAGTTTGGATGGAATATAGGCACACATGTTATACCGTTTTCCATCACGACGGGGGTTCCGTGTGATTTGGCCAGGTTGACGTTTACCATCTGTGCTGCTGGCAATGTTCCCAGCGTTAAAATAACGCGCGGTTTTATCAGTTCTATTGCCTTGTCTACAAATGGTCGTGCCATATCCAGTTCCATTTGTGATGGGGTTCGTCCGCCCGGTGTGCGCCAAAATATAATTGGCACAATAGATACGGAATTGCGGCTTTCGCCAATTGCGTTCAGCATTTTGTCCATCAGTTCGCCTGTTGCACCGGACAGAATATTTCCCGATGCGTCATCGTCTGCGCCTGGGGTGTCGGTCAGAATCATAAGTTTTCCCTGGCCAACATGTGGCAGAACAGTATTTGTTGCGGTTGGGCGCAATGGATGATTAAATTCGCCAATCATTCGATTTAATGTTGCCATGTCTGTTGGGCGTGCTGCCATTGCGCGCACGGTGTCGATTGACATTGTTTGCATTGGTGCGACGGCTGGCACAACGGATGCAGCGGCGCGTCCGATTTCGGCAACGATTGTTGCGGCTGTTGGGCGTGCTGGCATGATGGGTGTTTCGGGGGAAATTGCTTGGGTGCGTGGCGTCATAATTGGGTTATCTGTGATTTCCCATTTGATTCCCGCCATCTCTAAATCCCGTAAATTAAAATCAGACATTTTTTTTCTTTACCCCCTTGATAATTGGTATCTTTTATAGTACAATATACCACGAGCAACAGAAACTCAAGGGAGTAATTTCATGAAATTAAAAAACTTTGCTTTGTTAGCGGGCGTTGCAGGCTTGCTGGCCGCTTGTGGCGGTTCTTCGATTGTTGAACCTGCTGATTTGAATGATCAACGCGTATTCTTCGGTTTCAATTCATCTGAAATTTCCGAAGAAGCACAGAACAACCTGTTGGGTCAGGCGTTGTACATGAAAAACCACGAAGATGTAAAAATCCAAATCGCTGGTAACTGCGACGAACGTGGTTCAACAGAATACAACTTGGCGCTGGGTGCACGTCGTGCAAACGCAGCCAAAGAAGTATTGGTAAACGATGGTATCGATGCGACTCGTATCTCTACTATTTCTTATGGTAAAGAACGCCCATTGGTTCAGGGTTCTGGCGAAGAAGTCTGGAAATGGAATCGTAATGCCACAACAACAGTTAAATAATTGTTGATAAAATAAAAAGTCCCGCAAACGCGGGGCTTTTTTATGTAAAATGCGAACGACGTAATAAAAAACCGCCAAACGGCGGTTTTTTATTATTTTGCTTCTGTTTCTTCTGGAACAACAGAAACCGTTCTGCGGTCACCGTTGCCTTTCTTAAACTTAACAATACCAGCAATCTTCGCAAAGATTGTGTGGTCTTTACCCATACCAACGTTCAAGCCTGGGTGTACAGATGTACCACGCTGGCGAATGATGATGTTGCCTGGGATTACGCGTGAACCACCGGATTTTTTGATACCTAATCTGCGTCCGGCTGAGTCGCGTCCATTCATTGATGCGGAACCCGCTTTCTTATGTGCCATAGTTCTGCCCCCTTATGCCTTGATTTCTTTGATTTTCAAAACAGTAATGAACTGACGATGGCCGGCTGTGCGGCGATAGTTCTGGCGACGTTTTTTCTTGAACACCAAAATTTTGTCAGCGCGTTTCTGTTCAACAACTTCTGCGATAACCTTGGCGCCATCAACAAATGGTGTGCCAACTTTATCACCAACCATTAAGACCTGGTCAAATTCAACCGTACCTTCGGCATTCAGTTTTTCAACCTTGATAATATCGCCGTTTGCAACGCGATACTGTTTGCCACCGGTTTGAAAGATTGCATATTCGCTCATTTTCTTTCTCTTGTGTTTTTTTGTGTTTGTTTTATATGTTTTTTTGCCGTTTTGGCGAAAAGTTTATGCAAATTTTATATTTTTTATACTCAAAGTCAAGTGTTTTGTCGAAAATTTTATACAAAAAGCGAATTTTTAACAGTTTTTATCAAAGATCCCGAACAACTCCCAATGTGTGCTGCCTGCGAATTGGTCAACGGGGATTAGTTCTGTCAATTTGTATCCGCCCCGGGTCAACAGTTCTGCGTCGCGCATAAACGTGGCAGGGTTGCACGAAACATATATTATGCGGCCGACGTTGCTTTTGACTAATTCTGCGCATTGTGCCTGTGCGCCTGCGCGTGGCGGATCCATAACGACCAAGTCATAGTTTTTCAGCATTCCAACCGTTAACGGTTTTTTGAACAGGTCGCGTGTCATTCCTGTTCCGACAATGTCGAATCCGTCTGCGTTCAGCGCGAATGTAAAATTCCCCAGTCCACAGAACAAATCTGCCACGCGCCGTGCGCCCGCCGCCCTTGACACGACCAGGTCTCGCAATGCGTCCGCGCCGGCAACGCTTGGTTGTAAAAATGCGCCTGCGGGGTATGGCACGGTGTGACCCGAAAAATTCACGGTGGGTTGTTCGGTTTGTTTGATGACCTTGTCGTTCCAGGTAATACGGATTGCAGGTATTTTCATTGCTGCGTCGCGAAATTCTGGTGTGAAATACGGAACGGACGATGTGATTGCGATGTCGATACCATTGTCGCACAATGTAATCAGGCATGAACCTGCGCCACCCCACGGTAAATCCGCCAGTTTTGGTAAGATATTATTTATTTCGTCCACAACGTTCGGACAGTTGCGTACAGGAATGATGTTTTTTGTGCCAAATTCGAATAATCCAAATGTGCTACCTGCAAAAGCAAAATCTGCGCGTCGTCGTGCGCCTGGTGCGACCCATATTGCATCGTTCGTGGTTGGTACCTTGGCCAGAGTCTGCATTTTTTGTTGTTTGTAATCAGTGGCTGTAAAATCGAATTTACAGCCACCGCATTTCCCAAAAAATGGACATGTTTTACTCATCAGAAACTGATGCGTGCCCCCACACGGAACTGGTGTGCGGCCGGATTTAATTTTTCAACCTTATCTACGCCCGGTTCAAACATATAGAAATATCTGTATCCGAAATCCAACGCGAAAATAGAACTAAATTCCACGCTAATGCCTGCCAGGGCGGCGGCAACTGGCGAAATCTTTTTGTCCAGACTGATTCCATCGTCTGCCGAGTTCCATGACAGCCCAGCGCCCACGCCAACATATGGCACAATCATTTGTGAACGGAATGCGCGATATATATTGTCAATTCGTGCGTCCCAAATTGCATTCAGCATGAATGTGTCGCCTGTCAACGATAAATCGTTCCATTCTGCATTTGTTCGCAGGTAATTCAATTCCATTCGGAACGTATCATAAATGCGCAGACCTGCAAAACCTTCGAAACTGCTACTGTTCTTGCCGTTGATAGAAACGTCGTTGTCGTCCGTAAAATTCTGCCACATGGCAAAGTTGTACATTCCGCCAACATAGAAACGGCGTGTGCGGGCGTATGCCTCGTTATCAATGCCCGATGGTGTATCTGCGACTGGCATTTTAATTTGTTCTACGCGATATGGGATTGCGGCATTTGCCACCATTGGCAACGCACATAAAATTGGTAAGATAAATTTTGCTTTCATTTTTCTGTTCCCTGTACTCTTAGAAATTCATGCGAATAGACGCCATGATGTTGCTGATGCTGTCTACGCCACCTGCGCGCACGTTCCATCCAAATCCATTGCCAATCATCATCTGATATTGGTACGCGACATCAATTCCGATTAAATCTGTGAACATGATGTTGAATCCCAGTGTTGCGCGTGGTGCGGCGATAACAAAGCCATCTGCGCCACCTGCGCCTTCAAAGTCGTACATACCAAATCCAGCACCGATACCCATAAATGGTACAAACGTGCGGCGACGTGTTATGTCACCCGTCTGAACATAGCGACGTGCGAAATCAAAGTATAACATTCCGCCAACTGTTTGGTATGTTGCCTGGTGTGCGTCCAGGTCGGAAAATTTGAATGTTGCTTCCTGGAAATCGATTTCGGTGCGCACATACGAAGATAAATTCCATCCCAATCCAATCTGGGTTGTATAACTGCCCGAACTTTCGTATTCTGTGCCATCAAATTTCGCGTTGCTTGTTGCGAATCCCAAATTCAGTCCGCCACCCATGCGCACATACATAGACGTTGGGATGTACATCTGAACGTCATCCGCCACGACTGCGCCTGCGATTTCATAAACTTCGCGTCCCAGTTCACCCGGGGCATCAATTGGTGTTTCGTCAATTGTTGCGCGTGCGCCAATCATATCAACCCCGCGCAAAATTTCGCTGCGGAATTTGTCGGCGTCATAGGTCGCCGCATTCGCGCCAAATGTAGCCATTAAAATCGCCAAAACTGATATCTTTTTCATGTGTCTATACCTGTTATTATATTATCAAATAAAATTTTATCATAAATTGCGACTTGATTCCAGTCTGATTTATTCGTACGATATAATCATGCGGAATAAAGACACAGATAAAAAGATAGTATTAGTTGCGGGGGCGTTGGACCTGCCATTTTTTACACGCGACGCATTAAAGCGTGCCGGTTGGGACGTTTTTGTTGTTGGCCTGCGTGGGTTTGTAGATATGCGTCTGAATCCAGATATGGTAATTCGTCTGGGCGGGGCGGGACGTGCGGTTCGTGCGGTTCGTCGTCGTGGCATTAAAAAGATAGTATTTGTTGGTGCTTTGGGGCATCCAAATTTATCAGATTTGCGACCGGATTGGTGGTCGCTAAAGATATTATTAAAACTTCTGAAACATCAACGGGGGTATGATTCTATGGCGGTTGCATTAAACAAGGTTTTAGAAAAACAGGGCTTTGAAATTGTTGCGGCCCAGGATTTAGCGCCTGAATTGGCGTTTGAAACTGCGGGTGTTCAGACAAAAACAAAGCCATCTGCGGCGGATAAAAAGAATATTGAACGTGCGATTGATGTTTCGCACACAATTGGCGCGGCGGACATTGGCGCGTCGGTTGTTGTTGATAAACAGGTTATCGCAGTCGAAGCGGCCGAAGGTACTGCGCGCATGTTGGAACGTGTTGTTCAAATGCGTCGAAATAAACGTAAGTCCAGTGGTGTTTTTGCCAAGATGACCAAGCCCGGCCAGGATTTGCGTATCGATATTCCGGCAATTGGTGTTGATACAGTAAATGCGGTGGCGGCGGCGCACCTGCGTGGGATTGTTGTAAATACTAAAACGTGTTTTGTTGTGAATAAACCTGCGGTAATTGCCCGTGCGAATGATTTGGGAATTTTTATCCTTGCGCTGGATGAATAATTAACGCCCCGTGTGGGCGTTTTTTATTTGTTGACCCAGATATTTCTTTTTTACTAACATGCCCAGTATGAGAAGAATGTTCGTCCCATTATTCGCGTTGGTTTTATCTATGCCTGCATTCGGCGCCCAGTATCGTGCGGCCTTGGTTGCTGATATGGACACGGGTCGTGTCTTATACCAAGAAAACGCGAACGAATTGAATTACCCGGCCAGTTTAACAAAAATCATGACATTGTATTTGGTGTTTGATGCGCTGGATCATGGTCGTCTAACTTTGGACGATTATTTAATTGTTTCGCAATCTGCCGCAAATGCAGAACCTGTAAAACTGGGGCTGGCGGCGGGTTCTAAAATCCGTGTCGAAGATGCGATTAAGGCGGTCGCGGTTTACAGTGCAAACGACGTTGCGCGTGTTTTGGCTGAAAATCTAAAAGGCGGCCAGGAAGAATCGTTCGCAGATTTGATGACGCGTGTTGCGCGTGAAATTGGGTTGAATAACACGAATTTTGAAAACTCGTCTGGTCTGCCAAACGATGATCACATGTCAACTGCGCGTGATATTGCATTGTTGTCTATGGCGGTATACAAACATTTTCCACAGTATTGGCATTTCTTTGGGATTAAGTCTTGGACATACAACGGCAAAACATATACAAACGGCAACCGTCTGCTGACATCGTTCAACGGTTGCGATGGTATGAAGACGGGCTATACCAAGAAATCAAAATATTCGCTTGTTGCGACGGCACACCGCGGAAACGCACATTTAATGTCGGTTGTATTGGGGGCAGAAAACAAGGATGTTCGTGCAAATGTTGCTGCCCAAATGTTAAACCGTGGTTTTTCTATGTTAAACAGCGGCGCGCAACCCGTTGTAAAAAACACTTACGTCCCGCCGGTACAGTCCGCGCCTGCGCCGACGCCGGTTTCGCAACCGCAACCAACGGCAACGGCCACGACATTTGCGTCTGCATATAATACTGCCACAACCCAGGCTATGCCAAAATACACAGGTGCAACGATTGCGAAGTCGACTGGTACAGGCGGCGCGGGTGTTCAGTTTGGTGCGTTTTCATCTGAATCTGCTGCGCAAAGCCAGGCTGTAAATGTGAAAAATAAATTGGGGGCAAATGCTGTTGTTGAACCAACAGGAACGGGGTTGTATCGTGTTCGCGTGTATGGTTTGACGGACGTCGCGGCAGGACAGTTAAAATCGCAGGCGTCTGCAAACGGTATTGACAGTTATGTTTTTCACTAGTATTTTATATACACAATGAATCCAAAGATTGAAAAGTTAATTAAACTATTTGCAAAATTGCCGCGTGTTGGTTCGCGTGGTGGACAACGCATTGCATTATGTTTGCTCCAGGACAAAACCGGTCGTGCCGCCACGTTGGCAACTGCGCTTATGGATGCGACTGAAAACATTGCGCCATGTCCACGGTGTGGTGTTTTAACGGATCGTGGTGCGACGGCGTGCGAATATTGTCGTGACGCATCGCGTGCCAATGGGCAACTGTGTATTGTGCGTGATTTGTCGGATGTTTGGACATTGGAAAAGTCATCTGTTTTTCATGGCCGTTATCATATTATTGGCGGTCTGCTGTCGGGTGCGTCCGGCACATTGCCCCAGGATTTGAATATATCGACATTGCCGGCGCGACTTGCAGATGAAAAAATTACAGAAATTATTTTTGCTCTGCCCAATACGGTCGAAGGTAAAACGACCCAGCATTATATAATGTCGTCGATTGGCGATGTGTCGGGTGTTTGTTTTTCGGAATTGGCATCTGGTGTGCCATTGGGTGGGGATTTAGATTACTTGGACGACGGAACATTAACATTGGCGTTTGGGGGGCGTAAATCATTATGACGAATGCAATTGCGAATTTGCCACCTGTATCAGAAATGATGCGCGAATGTGGTCTGGAACCCAAAAAACAGTTTGGACAAAATTTTCTGTTTGATTTGAATTTAACTGGCCGTATTGCCCGCGGTGTTCCGAATATTGAACATACCCCCATAGTCGAGGTTGGACCCGGTCCAGCCGGTCTTACACGCGCGATTTTGCTGGCTGGTGCGCCACGCGTAATTGCGATTGAAAAAGATAAAACAACTGCGCCGATATTATCTCAAATTGTGGATGCGTCTGCGGGCCGTCTAAGTGTGATTTATGATGACGCGTTGCATGTAAATTTTTCAGAACTTGGATTGGATGAATATGCGGTGTGTGCGAATTTGCCGTATAATGTCGGGACAGAATTATTGATTGGTTGGTTGCAGAAAATTGCAAATGGCGAACGTATTTTGTCTTTGACGTTAATGTTCCAGCGCGAGGTTGCCCAACGTATCACCGCGCGTCCTGGTGATGAACATTATGGTCGTCTGGCGGTTCTAACGTCGTTGATTGCAGATGCGAAAATTTTGTTTGATGTTCCGAACACGGCATTTGTTCCACGTCCCAAGGTACAATCTGCGGTGGTTCAAATTATTCCAAACGCTGAAAAAATTTCGCAAATCCAAAATCTTGCCAAGATAGAACAAATAACTGCGAAATTATTTGGCATGCGTCGTAAAATGATACGTGGTATTATGCCGAATGTTGATTGGGAAAGATTCGGTTTAACTGGTACCGAGCGCGCGGAAAATTTATCACCAGAAATGTTTGCAACATTGGCAAATAATTTGCTATAGTTTCCATATCGGGGGCAGGGGGGATTTTATGTCACTATCATTATTAGCGTTTTTTGCGATTGTATTTATGTTGGTGTACATGCTGCGTATGGCGCGTATTGGCGCGTTGGTGGCGTTTTTGCTTGCGGGTGTGTTATCTGGACCGTATGTGTTTAATTTATTCGAGTTATCAGAAACCTGGACATTTCTGGGTGACATGGGAATCATTTTTTTGTGGTTCAACATTGGTCTTGAAATAAATATGCGTCGTCTGTGGCGCATGCGTCGTACAATTTTTGGTTTTGGCGCGACCCAGGTTTTAATGGTCGCTGTCATGTTGTTTCCGATATTGTTTGGTGTGACTGCCTGGACGATTATGGGCTGTGTTATGGTTGCGATGATGCTTGCGATGTCCAGTACGTCTGTTGATTTACAATTGTTAACCGAACGAAACCAGTTAAATACAGACATGGGTCGTCAAACGTTTTCTATTTTGTTGTTCCAAGATTTGCTGTCCATTCCATTGTTGGCGATGTTGCCGGCATTTGCGGGAAAGTCGTTCAGTTTGGGTGCGGCTGCAATTGATGTTGCGGTGATTTCAGTTGTGCTGATTTTATCTGTGATTATTGTTGGTCGATTTGTTATGACGCCGATTTTGCGTCAGGTTGGCAAACTAAAATCCAAAGAGGCATTTCTGCTAGCCATCATGTTGAACATAGTCATCTGGGCTGTGTTATTAGATTTGATGGGCTTGCCGGCTGGGCTTGGTGCGTTTTTGGCTGGTATGTTAATGTCTGAAACTGTCTATCGTCATCAGATAACCGCTGAAATATCGCCTTATGCGACAATGTTTTTGGCGTTTTTCTTTATTTCGTTGGGGATGGGCTTAAATCTGCCATTGTTGGGTGCGCATTGGTATATGGTTGTGTTTGGGCTGATTGGATTTATGGCGATAAAGTTTTGTGCGATCTACATGGTTGCGCGCGTTCGTGGTGTGAATTTGTACGATTCAATGATGATTGCGCTGATTTTGACCCAGGGCGGCGAATTTGCGCTGTTGATGTTGCAGACTATGAAGACCAGCGGCATCAAGGCAATTCCATCTGGTCACGAAGAGGTTCTGACGGCAATAATCATTCTGTCTATTATGATGACGCCATTATTATTATGTTTGCATGATTATTTGCAACGTCACGGCAGATTATTTTCACAACGTTTTCAGCGTAAATTGATAACTGCTGATGAAAGTATTAAGCCAGATGTTGTTGTCTGTGGCTTTGGTCGCGTGGGGCAAATTGTTTGTCAGATGTTAGATATGCAAAAAATTCCATATGTCGCAATTGATTTAGACATCAATGCGGTCATGATGGGGCGCGAAATGGGATTTAATGTTGTCTACGGCGACACAACAAATCGTGATGTGTTGATGGATTTGGGTGTAAAACCGCGCGGCGCGAAATCTGTGGTTGTTGCGTTGGACAATGCGAATACTGCGCGTAAATGTATTATCATGGTAAAATCGATTGCACCGCGCATCAAGATTTTTGCGCGCGCACGCAATTTGGCGGATTCCCAGATGCTGATGCGCGAAGGCGTACAAACTGCGTTGCCTGAAACAATAGAATCATCATTTATGTTGGGCTATAACGTTTTGTCGCACATGGGTGTATCGGATAAAAAAATAGAACGTTTAGTATTTGATATGCGTCGTGATAATTATTCAGAATTGTCCACGTTTATATCTGATAAACGCGACTAAAATCTGTCCCCAGTTTTGGGGACATTTTATTTGCTTTTCCGGTTGCATATTGATATATTTCAACCTATATAGGAAAGGCAAAAAATGAAAAAAACAACACTTATATTCTTGATTATTTTTGGTGTAGTATTATTGGACCTGTTGTCCAAGGGTGCATTGTTGTATTTGATTACAGGCACGGTACCGTTGTCGGGTGCGGCATGGGACGTTGTCCCGGTTCCGTATTTGATGGCACATGTGCTTGATTTCTTTAACATTGTGTTCACATGGAATCCTGGTACGTCATTCTCGCTTTTCCGTGCTATGGGCGAAGCGGCACCAATGATATTGATTGTATCAACGGGTTTTGTGACGGGTTTTATTTTGTATTACCTGTTTCGTCGCGCCCAATCGTACGAGGTTGTACCCCTTGCGTTAATCGCTGGCGGTGCGATTGGAAATTTGTTAGACAGGATTCGCTTTGGTGCGGTTGTTGACTTCTTGGATTTTCATATCGGTGGTTGGCATTGGCCTGCGTTTAATGTTGCAGATATCTGTATCGTTGTTGGTGTAGGTTTATATTTGTTGAACATGTACATCGCGCGTCGTAAGTGTTTAAAATCAATAAAGGATGGTAAATAATCATGGTTCAGTATATGGATAATAAAAACTCTGGCTTTAATATGTGGAACGCGAACAAGGCGGCCACGCAAAAGAAATCACCATTTTCTGGATTCTTGTGGTGGACATTGGTGTTTATTGCGGCCTGGTGGATGGTTGGTGTATTTATGTCGCCCAAGCAGGCCACGCAAACCGTTGATACAGCAACGAACGTCGTTGATTTGTCTGCGGTTCCTGTATCGAACATATCGTCTGATAAAATCAGTGCGTCTGTCCAGGGATTGCGTATTTCAGACGTAAGTTTGTCTGAATTTGATGTTTCGCCAGACACGGATGAAAAAGTTGTTTTGTTGGGCGCAGACGGCAATTTTGTCGAAGCGGGTTTGTTGGCAACGAACACAACGGCGCCTGTTGCGACAACTGTATGGAAACAAAACGAAAATACATACATGTGGCGTAATTCAGACGGTGTTGAATTTGTGCGCACTATCAATCCAGATGGTTATACAATCACGATTACGGATACCATTACGAATAAGTCTGGGCGCGACGTGGCGTTCGCACCATATGCGCGCATTGTGCGTGATAATGATATGAAGTCTGCGTCCGGTGTTGCGAACGGTGCGGTTACCTATGTTAATTCCGACATAGAAGAGATTTTGTGGAAAAAACTGGATAAAAAATCATACGCATATTCCACGACGAACGGCTTTGCAGGTTTCGCAGACCAATATTGGGAAACCATTGTATCAATTGATGCGCCTGACCAGACAATCCGCGTAAAAAAGTCTGGCGATAAATATACAACAGATTCTGCCGCTGCGGCTGTTTCTGTGGCAAATGGTGCAACGGCGACGATAACAACAAATGTGTTCACGGGACCGCGTGATCAAACTGTGTTGGATGCAGTTGAATCCAAAATCCCAGGTATTGCAGAAACAATTGACTATGGGTGGTTCTGGTTCTTGGCGCGCCCAATGTTGTGGGTGCTGAATGGGATTCACCATGTTGTAATGAATTATGGTGTTGCGATTATCATCATGACAATTTTGTTGCGCTTGCTGATGTGGCCATTAACGCGCAAATCCTATGTGTCGATGGCGGCCATGCAGAAAATGCAGCCTGAAATGCAACGAATTCAGAAACTGTACGCAAACGATAAAATGCGCCTGCAGATGGAAATGATGAAACTGTATCAGACGCACAAGACATCACCAATGTCAGGATGCCTGCCTATGCTGATTCAGATTCCGATTTTCTTTGCATTGTACAAGGCGCTGCTGGTATCTGTCCAAATGCGTAATGCGCACTTTTTGTGGATATCTGATTTATCTGCGATGGACCCATACTTTATTCTGCCGATATTGATGGGTGCGACCATGTACCTGCAACAGCGTTTGCAGTCGCCAAAGCCAACAAACAATGCCAACGATGTTGCCGCCCAGACGCAACGCATGATGCGCTGGATGCCGATATTGTTTACGGTAATGTTTGCGTGGATGCCGGCGGGACTGGTTCTGTATTGGACGGTGTCGAATATATTTGGCATTATTCAGATGCAGATTATAAAAAAGCAAACAAAGTAAAAAAATTGCTTGCATTTATTCCATGAACGGTATAATATGCATAACGCTTTAGGGGTTGTAGCTCAGCTGGTTAGAGCGTCTGCCTGTCACGCAGAAGGTCGCGGGTTCGAGCCCCGTCAATCCCGCCAGTATTTACACCGTCATCGACGGTGTTTTTTTTTGTTTACAAAAAAACGGGGCGAGAACCCGCAGGGTTCGGAACGCCAGTTGGCAAGAACAAGCGACAGCGCCGTTCGCGCCTTACGCAGTGAAAGGGGCCCATTGTGCCGACGCGGCACAAATGGGAATTTACAACCCCGGGGTCCCGCCAGTATTTACACCGTCATCGAAGGTGTTTTTTTGTTTATATTTGGCGAACTTGTTTTAAATGCTGATTTAGTATATAATTATTCCCATAAACTAAAAGAAAGGATACAAGATATGGCTATGATTTATTGTCGCGATTGTGGTGCAAAACATTCCGATCGTGCGCGCGC
The DNA here is from genome assembly GCA_046882065.1 of Alphaproteobacteria bacterium. GTDB lineage: Bacteria > Pseudomonadota > Alphaproteobacteria > Rs-D84 > Rs-D84 > Enterousia. Next base: position 40,315 of record JBKSMY010000017.1, read on the forward strand.
TTGTCCCAAGTGTGGTCGTGCGGTTTCCTGCACAGATAAATCTGCACTGGTTTATGCGTTATTGGCGTTTTTTTTGGGTATGTGGGGCGTGCATAAATTTTATGCTGGTCGCACAGGCGAAGGTGTTGCGATGTTGTTAATGGGCACTATTGGCTGGGTATTGATAATCCCAGGGATTATCGTTTGTTTTTGGGCGTTCATAGACTTTATTATTGGTCTGGTAAACATGAATACGCCGGAAAAAATATTCAAGAAATAAAAAATCCCGCAAGCGCGGGATTTTTTATTTCTTAGAACTCAATCTTACCGTTTGTGGCAACTAAATCTGCCATCATTTCGATTGTGCCACCGGCTTCGCGCAGGATCAAATCGCCTGCGGCAATTTCGGCGTAATCCAATGGATCGGATACATATGCGTCAAATTTTCCTGCCGCCACCCATGCCAAATCCAACGCTGGACAACCTGTGCGACGAACATCGCCAATCAATGGGCGTGCGTCCGATGTGTTATATGCGACTGTCAGTTCAGATTCTTCGTTCTGATTAGATGTTTTGATGCGTGCGGAATGGAAAGCAGAAAATACATATGCGCCATTTCCAGCCTCGGCATAATACAGGCGTTCATCGATTGGCGAATAAATCAATGCGATTTTTGTTTCGTCGTTCGAGCGCAATGCCAATGAAATTGCAAAGTGTGGATTGCCACGAACAAAGTTTGCGGCACCCGACAGCGCCAGGACAAATTCGTCGCGTCCATCGCCTGTGCGTGAAACATTTGGTGTTAAAAGACCCGCTGCTGGACGAACCAGCAACAGGTCATTTAAAATGCTTTCTTCGATACGGTTTGCAGCCTTTTGTACAAAATCATGTGCGCCACGCAGGGACTGCTGTAAATTTTCCACCTCGCCAAAGTCGCGACGCAAAGAAGCCCCAGTACGCTGCAGCGCCATAAACATCTTGTTTAATTCAGTTGAACCCTTAATCAACAGTTCCATGTCGCCGCCCCCCGTAAAGCAGTTTTTATTAGTATCTTAGAAATTGAACCCAGCAAATTTTGATTTGAATTCTGCTGCGCGCTGACCTTTTTCGCCTGCGTTTGAACGCTGACCGGTCCATGCTGAATGGTTCAAGTTATCTGTAGACAAAATCATGTCTTTTTTCACAGAAGAATACATCTTAATTGTCTTGCCATCTGTGCGTGTGACATTGATTTCATGGTATTCTGGATGAATTCCTTGTTTCATAGTATTTACCTTTGTTTGAATTTTAGCCCGCAAATTATACAAGTATTTTTACAGAAATCAAGCAATAATAGCATTTTAATATCGACCAATGCATCCCAGATACGAATTTCCAGTCGATTCCAGCACATTTATAAACTGTGCGGGGTTTCGTCCAGAAAACAGTGCCAAAATCGTGCCTGCATCTGTTGCCAGCATGTCTGCGACGGTTGCGATGCCTGAATTCATTTTCTTGAAAAATCCACTTGTTGGATAAATTTCCGCTGCTAACAACTGGGTTTGTCCGCGTGGTTTTGCGTTCTTATTCGATTCTATTACCATCAACTGGCATTCTGGCGATATTATTAACTTGTCGCTGACCACCGCGTCGCCCCCCAGCAATTCGCCCCACCAACCGGTCGAACCGCAAAATACAGGATAATAAATAGCCGCGTTTG
>JBKSMY010000018.1:0-40938 GCA_046882065.1 Alphaproteobacteria bacterium
AAATGCCCCATTGTCTTTGGGATAACCCTATTATATAACAATGGACACCCGACCATTGGCCAGGTAAAACGGTGCGAATACACCTTTTATATGGATAACGATGCAAATCGCACCGTACTTGATGGGTTTTGAAGGACCCGAACCCACATCCCTGTGGATTCAGCACAAATTATACCGCAAAAATCAAACATTTTCAATACCAAGAAAGTCAAAATAAAAAACTCGTCATTCCCGCGACGGCGGGAATCCATTGCCCCGCAGGGACATCTTTATTCTGGTGCGTATCCGTTTTGTGATAAAACATCGTTATACAAATCATTCCAATCTGGATTTTTTTGAATTATTAAACGATATTTCCAATTTCTGTTCCATTTCTTTAATTGTCGTTCGCGCAGAACCATGTTATTCAGACTGTCGTGCCACTCATAATAAACTAATTTATCAATATTATATTTTGATGTAAAACCTGGAATTGCTTTATTTTTGTGTTGCCAAATTCGCCCAACTAAATCAGTTGTTGACCCAATGTATAAAGTCCCCATCGGTTTATTGGTTAAAATATAAACATATCCACCAGATTTCATACCTGAATTTTAACAAATAAGTCCCTGCGGGGCAATAGATACCCGCCTGCGCGGGTATGACGTAATTATATATAGTAATTATTACTCACTCAAGAATGCTTCTTTTAATGCTATATCGACTTCGGCACCTGACAGACCGGCACCGCGTAAATAGAATACCTGTGCGTCTGTTGGTTTATAAATACTTGCGCTGTGATCTGCGCGAACTGGTTCAGATTTAATTCTTTGTCCCGGCATAAAATCGATTTTTGCACCAACCTCGGCCATGGCAACAAATGCGATATCGGATTCACATCCTGGGCAATCCTTGTCAATTATTGCTATACCCGATAACTTTGAATTTGAACTTTTACCGGCTAAAAGTTTATTTTTTATTAAAATAGCCGTATTTTCATACAGGTGATGTGCCTGACAATCATATATCAATTCAGATTCATTATTTATTAACACTTTTCCAGAAATTTTAGAATTTTTCCCGGCATTTTTAATAAAAATGTTAAAAACAGCCGGTTTTTTTACATTTATATTTGTGCTGATAATAACATCTTGATTTTCTATACCAACCGAAACATCCAATTTATTATCACCAACGATTTCACCGACATAAATAATATGTACTGGCAAATCATATTTAGTATTTATTGGTGCGTCTGGCAAAGTTGATAAATCTGGACAATAAACCCCATCGCGGAAAACGATGGTTTCCGCGGGAAAAGTTTTTATATTGAATTCATTCCACATGTATGACATATTATGCGCATTATAAAGGATTTAGTTATGGGATTCAATTGTGGAATTGTGGGCTTACCAAATGTTGGTAAATCTACATTATTTAATGCGTTGACGCAAAGTGCCGCCGCCGACGCGCAGAATTATCCATTCTGCACAATCGAACCGAATACGGGTCGTGTTGTTGTGCCTGATGCGACATTACATGAATTGGCGCGTGTTGCAGGCTCGCAAAAGATATTACCAACGCAACTGGAAATTGTTGATATTGCGGGGCTGGTAAAGGGCGCATCTGCGGGCGAAGGATTGGGAAATAAATTCCTGGGGAATATTTTATCAACAGATGCGATTATTCATGTTGTGCGTTGTTTTGAAAACGACGACATTGTACACGTTCATGGCAAGATTGACCCATTGGGCGACATTGAAACTATTGAAACAGAATTGATGTTGGCTGACTTGGAAAGCATTGAAAAGCAGATTAAGAACCTTGAAAAAAAGGCGCGTGGTCTGGACAAAGACGCAATTAAGTTATTGGCTGATGCGAACACGATTAAGTCGAATTTGGAAAAATCAATTCCTGCGCGTCAAGGGGACGTTGATGCGACACCATTTAATTTATTAACAACAAAACCTGTTATCTATGTCTGCAATGTGGACGAAGCATCTGCCGCCACAGGCAATGAATATTCAAAAATGGTTGTTGAAAAATTTGGTGCGACTGCGGATGTATTGGTTATATCGTCCAAGATTGAAATGGAAATTTCTCAAATTGTTGACCCAGACGAACGCAAGATGTTCTTAGATGACCTGGGCTTAACTGAATCTGGTCTGGATCAGGTTATCAAGACAGGCTATAAAACATTAGGGTTGCAAACTTATTATACTATTGGCCCGAAAGAGGCACATGCCTGGACTATTACTGTTGGTATGACTGCGCCCCAGGCGGCGGGTAAAATTCATACTGACTTTGAACGTGGTTTCATCCGTGCCGAAGTTATCAGCCCAGACGATTTCATTTCATTAGGTGGCGAAGTTGCAGTAAAAGAAGCCGGCAAAATGCGCCTTGTTGGTCGCGACTATGTTATGCAACCTGGCGACATCTGCCACTTCTTATTTAATACCTAAACAATAAAAAAGTTAAAAAATTACCGGCCTTTTTGATAAAAATGTTCAAAAAAGCCGGTGTTTTTATTTTGCCATTTCTTCTGCTACATACCGATCATACAGCATATTAAACAGTTCTTTCTTTAATTGTACAATTGACTTTATTTTTCCACGTTCATTTCTGTATGGGGTTTTTACAAGTTCACTTGCACAGTTTAAATAGCAATTACCATTATTATCAAAAGTAATCGTATGCACGTCGCCTGGTGTTGAAAAAGACTTTATAATTGAAGTTTTTATTGTCGCAATCCCGTTATCAAGCGCACGCCCACGATTATCAATTCCGTGGTACGGTTCGATAACGATATACTTTTCTTTGCCCCAAAACAGGTTTGCTCCAATTTTCGCAAATTCATTTGTCGGTTTTTTATCCATATCCAGCAAAATTTCATACTTATCCGCCAGTTTTACAAATGTATCTGTTAAAAACTCCGGCGAATCATAGAAAATGTGTACATTTGCGCGTCGCGACAATTTGTCGTTGTTATAAAACCAACGCAGAAATTCGATTGTCGTCTGTTTTGATTGTGGATGAAATTTATCAAGTGATAAATGATATGAAAAATACACCGTCGGATTTTTTACAAAGAACTGTTCTAAATCGTTGAAAATCATCGGTGCTTTATCCGTGATTGTCCAACCGGCATTTGTTTTTAATTCAATTATGAAACCGGCACGGGATAATGTTTTCATAATCTGGGACATATAGTGTGGCGCATATTTGTACACCATCATTGGTTCGCCCCCACTGACAATCGCAATTGGCATTTTATTTTTAGTGTACTTAAAATCTTCGATGATTGCGCGCACGTCGGCCATTGGAATAAATGTTGGTTCCGCATTTGGACCACTGCGTTCACAACAATGTGCGCAACAATAGTTGCACAGATTTGTAATCTTAAAAAAAGGCGACCATACAAAATTGTTATCCAGCCAATAACAAAATTCCGTACGCGATAAAATATGTTTCATAGAACGAAGTATAACACAAAAACAGAATATGTCAAATTGTTAATAATCCGAATCAATTTATTGAAAATTCCCGGCCTTTTTAATAAAAATGTTCAAAAAAGCCGGCTTTTAGATTGAAATTAAAACTTCTAATTTTTCGTTATATTTTTCAATTTCGTCGTTTATACGTTGGATTTCGTCGCGTGCGCTATCGTCCCCCGCCAACAGTTGGTTTGTAAATTCGCGTTTTTGTGCGTTTAACTTTTCTAAATATCTTTGCAGTTTCAATGAAACCAGATATTTTTCTGCGGCACCAATATCCATATTCAAATCAGGCGCCGTCCCATCAAAATCCACCCCAAGTGTCCCCAGGAAATCCAAATACCGTTCCGCCAGTTCCGGAAATTTATTTACAATATAAACCAACGTGTTTTTTGTAATCGCGTCAATATCGGGCAATTTTATACTAGGTGTTTTTGGCGCACGCTTCCAACTTTGCCAGTTTTGAAATTTGCGCTTATCATATTCTTGCTTATAGTGCTTGCGCAGTTCCGGGTCGGCAATTTTTTCCAATTGTCCGTCCAAGAATTTTTCCGCCTGGGCGCGTCCCCCCGGCGTTGACACGATAAAGTTTTTATTTGCCAATTCCCACAGAAAATCAGTCAGACTCATTGCGTCATCAATAATTTTGCGCATGGCATCCGCACCTGATGTTTTCAAAATTTCGTCTGGGTCTTTACCGCCACTAACAAATGCGAAACGCACATCTGATGTATCACGAATGAACGGCAAAACAATATTACATGCGCGTGCAGCGGCCTTTTGCCCTGCCCCATCGCCGTCAAAACAGAATGTTATATTTCTATTTGATTTACACAACAGCGCAATATGGTCTTCGGTTAATGCTGTTCCAAGTGGTGCGACCGTTTCGCCAAATCCATTTACCTGCATTTTGATTGCGTCGATTTGTCCTTCTACTACAATACTGCGGTTGGCGCGGTGGATTGATTCGCGTGCAAAGTTAAAACCAAAAACGGTCTGACGTTTATGGAAAATATCAGTATCAGTTGTGTTTATATACTTTGGTTCTGACCCATCCAGCGAACGCCCTGAAAACGCAACGATTTTGCCGTGTGCATTAAATATTGGAAACATTAACTTATCGCGGAAAAAGTCATACATTCCATAATCGCCGCGCCGACACAGGCCAGACGGGATTAAAAATTTAGATTCAGCAAATTTATTTGCAATTATATTATTTTTTGGCGCATATCCGATACGATATTTTTTTATTTCTTCATCTGTAAAACCGCGTCTGCGCACATATTCCAATGCATGCGCCGCCTCTGGTGTAAACAATTTTTCCGCAAAGGTCTGTGCGGCACGTTCGCATATATCAAATAACGCATCTTCGCGTTTCACAACATTAGGGTCGCGTGGTTTGTAATCCGGCATTTTCAGTCCCGCCATATTGGCCAATTCCGCAATCGCCGATTTGAAATCCATATTATTATGCTTCATCGTGAACGAAATAATATCGCCATGTTCACCACACCCGAAACAATGAAAAAAACCTTTTTCTTCGTTCACGGAAAAACTGGGTGTTTTTTCATTATGGAAAGGACAGCACCCCCAGTAATTTTGTCCCTTTCGTGTTAACGGCACTACACGTCCAACAACATCCACCACCGACAACCGCGCACGCAGTTCATCTGTGAAATTGGAATAGTTGTGTCGTGTTGGCGCCATTATTTCTTCTTTGCCTTGTTGTTAATCAGTTGTATTGCGGTTTCTAAATCTGGTTGTTCACGCACAGAAACATTGACCCGATTAGAAGATATATACGCACCATACCGCCCAGTTGGGTAATAGTAAATAATTTTTTTAGTTTCTGGGTTCTCACCGATTTTAATTGGCTCTGCCTTTTTATTAACATTTGCCAACAAATCGCGTGCGATTTCAAGTGTAATTGTTTCGGCTGTATATTGTTTGGCGGCAACATTTTTTGCCCCATCTGTCACATAAGGGCCAAATTTACCAACACGAAATTCAATCCCATCACCCAGTTCAACCGCATCATTTTTTACGCCCTGTACGGCGGTTTCTGCGGCTTGTGCATTTTGTTCTGTACCTTTTAACTGTTTTGTATATTTACAATCTGGGTATTTTGCGCAACCAATAAACGGCCCAAACTTAGACAATTTGATTCCCAGTTTTGCACCACATTCTGGGCAGACATCACCCGTTTCATGGAATAAATGATGGTGCATAAATTCGTTTATTTCGTCGATAATTTCAGATGTTTTAATTCCGCGCGCCCCATCAATCATCGCGTCCGTCGGCCCCCAGAAGTTTTTCAATGCCGTAATCTTATCCTGTTTTCCGTTTGAAACATCGTCCAGGGTATCTTCTGTTTTTGCGGTAAAGTTCACATCAACCAAATCTGTAAAATATTTATTCAGATATGATGCAATTACCCAACCGCCATTTGTTGGATGAAAGCGACGTTGTTTATCTTGTTCTACATATGCGCGATCAACAATTGTTGACATAATTGTTGCATATGTTGAAGGTCGCCCGATACCCAGTTCTTCTAATTTTTTAACCAGTGATGCTTCGGTATATCTTGGTGGTGCCTGGGTAAAGTGCTGTTCAGGAACAATTTCAGAAATCGCAACACGGTCGCCGATATTCAGCGGCGGCAACTTGGCTTCTTTCTTATCTTCGTCATCATCCTTATCTTCGGTATAAACCTTCATAAACCCATCGAATGTACGGGTTGTTCCCACGGCATGAAATACCGCAACATGATTATCTGTTTCAATATCTGCGGCAACCGAATCAAATTCTGCATTTGTCATCTGACATGCGATTGTGCGCTTCCATATCAGGTCATATAACTTAGCCTCGTCTCCGGACAGATTTTTTGCTGGCGCATCAAAGTGTGTTGGACGAATTGCTTCGTGTGCTTCCTGGGCATTTTTTGATTTAGTTGCATAGATATTTGGTGCACTTGGCACAAATTTTTCGCCATATTCGCGTGCGATAAAACCGCGAATTTCATTTACTGCGTCCGCATTCAAGTTCGTTGCGTCGGTACGCATATATGTGATTAACCCCTGTTCGTACAGGTGCTGTGCAGCACTCATCGTGCGTTTAGACGCAAAGTATAATTTACGCGATGCTTCCTGTTGCAGGGTTGATGTTGTAAACGGTGCTGCCGGCTTACGCTGGGTTTTCTTGCGTTCAATATTTATAACAGATGCGCTAATTTCAGGCGTTCCAATCTTGGCCAAGATATCATCAACCATTGATTTATTTTCAATGGTCATCTTTTCGACTTTTTCACCATTAAACTTATTCAGATTTGCTTTGAACTGCGCATCTTGTACCTTGCACAGGGATTCGACAGACCAATATTCAACAGGCTTAAAAGCCTCGATTTCTTTTTCGCGGTCAACAACCAACTTTACCGCAACCGATTGCACACGTCCTGCGGATTTTCCCAGGTTTCTGCGCCACAGCAACGGTGAAATACCGAATCCAATCAAATAATCCAATGCGCGTCTAACTAAATATGCGTCCACCAGATTTGTATCGATTTCGCGTGGTTCTTCTATTGCTGCGTGTACGGCCTTTTTAGTAATTTCGTGGAACGCGACACGATAAACTTTTTTATCTTTTAATAATTTTTTTGCTTTTAAAATATCCAGCAAATGCCATGCAATTGCCTCACCTTCGCGATCAGGGTCGCTTGCCAAATAAACTGCATCTGCTTTTTTTAACTCATCTGTAATCAGTTTAATTTGTTTTTCTTTACCTGGCATAATCTGCCATTTCATTTTGAAATTATTTTCTGTGTCCACACTGCCGTTTTCAGGCACCAAATCACGCACATGCCCAACAGACGCGATAACGCGCCAACCTGCCCCCAGATATTTTTCAATTGTTTTTGCCTTGGACGGTGATTCCACAATTAATAAATTCATACCTTTAACTCCCCTTTGCAGATAATTGTTGGTCTTTGTGAATGTGTGCATTTTGGCACAGTCCAAACCCAAACATCAGTGATAACAGACTGCTGCCGCCGAACGACATTAACGGCAACGGCACCCCAACGGTTGGCAACAATCCCAAAACCATGGAAATATTTATAAAGTAATAAACAAAAAAGTTCAACATAAATCCAAAGCACACCAATTGCCCAAATCTGTTTCTGCATGTTTTTGCCGTCCAGAACAGCGCAACCACAATCCAAGTGTAAATTATCAACAGGGAAAAGGCCCCAATAAATCCAAATTCTTCGCCCAGCATTGTGAAAATAAAGTCTGTCTGTTTTTCCGGCAGGAATGATTGCTGGGATTGTGTGCCTGCCATATATCCTTTGCCGGTCATTCCACCGCTGCCGAATGCGATTTTTGCCTGATTGATTTGATAGCCTGCGCCTTGCAAATCGCTGTCTGGATTAAACAATGTAATAATGCGCTCGCGCTGATAATCGTGCAGACCGCCAAACCAAATCGCTGGTGCTGCCATACACCCAAGGATTGCTGCGATGATAAACCATTTTTTATTCGCCCCAACAATATAGAATACACCAACTGTAATCATCCCCAGCGACAACGCGGTACCCAAATCAGGCTGTGCTACAATCAAACCGAACGGCACCAACAACATCATCATGGGCGCGACATAGTTTTTGAATTGTCCTAATTCCACCGAATTAAACCACGCGAAATACCGCGCCAACGCCAACACCAGCGCAATCTTAATCAATTCCGATGGTTGTATATGAATAACCCCCAGGTTTAACCATCTTTGCGCCCCCATTCCTGTATGTCCAACGAACGTCACCAAGATAATCATAATCAGCGCGATTGCATAAATCAAATAAGCGGATTTTACCCATGTTTTTATATTTGTAAATGCGGCGAAAAAGAATACACCAAACCCCAATAAAATCTTCATCAACTGCGACAGCGCAAATGGTTTCCAGTTTCCGCCACCGGCCGAATACAACACAACAATAGAAATCGCCAGCACCATACACATTGGTACAAACAACGCCCAAGAAAAGCGATTTATCTTCTCGGGCAGGGTCATCATATTTGCATTTGAAACGCGTGTCTGTCGTACCATTGTTTTACTTTAATCCTTTTAACAATTCTTTCATGACTGCGGAAACTGTGCGTGCTGCGGGTCCGCTGCCACCTGCGTGTTCTGTGATTGCGCAAACGGCAAATTTAGGGTTATCTGTTGGGGCATAACCCACAAATAAACCGTGATTTCGCATTTGCCATTTTAATTGTTCGTTGGTCAGAACACCGCTTGCGCGTTCTTTTTTAGAAATACTGCGCACCTGTGACGTACCTGTTTTTCCGCCCATACGCATACCGTTAACGTTAATCGCGCTGCCAACCGCGGTACCGCCTTTTTTCAGTACCATTTCCAACCCGTTCAACACATGCTGAATATTTTTAGGTTGTAAATTCATACTTTCGAATTTTGGTTTAGTATTATCGAAAATCAATCGTGGCACCACGCGCTTATTAGATGACGCGCGCGCCATCATCACGGCAAGTTGCAGACAATTTGCCAAAATAAATCCCTGGCCAATACCAGAAATAACGGTATCGCCATGCACCCAACGCGCGCCGATTTGTTTTTCTTTCCAGTATCTGTCTGGCATAACCCCGGCCATTTCACGGGACAGAATATCATCCATAAATTTTTCGGTCAGTCCCAATCGGATTGCCATATCTTTGATTGCGTCAATCCCGATACGCAACGCAATCTGATAGAAATAAATGTCGCAGGAATGTTGCAGCGCGCCTGCTAAATCGACATGTCCATGACCCTTGTCTTCCCAGCAATGGTATCTGCGGTCGCCATAGTCCCAGTATCCTGGACAGAAAATCTTTTCCTTTGGATTGATTGCCCCTGATTCCAATGCCGCCAACGCCACGACAATTTTAAATGTAGACCCCGGTGGATACAGCCCTTCAATCGCTTTGTTCATAAAAGGCTTTGCCACATCTTCGCGCAGGTTTTGAATATATTCATCCCCATCGTCTTCACGGAACATATTTGCATCAAAACTGGGGGTTGAAACCATTGCCAGAATATCGCCTGTTTCAATATCCAGCGCCACACCACACCCCGATCGATGTTGCATCAATGCGTCATACATAACGCGTTGTGCGTTTTCGTTAATAGTTGTCTTGACATTATTGCCAACAATTGGTGCGACATATTGTGATTTATCTTCGCCTGTGATACGACCGACTGCATTTGTAATCATAACGGTCTGACCGGCGGTTCCTTTCATTTCATCATTAAATCGTTTTTCCAGTCCTGTAACCCCAGTTGTTAAAAAAGGTGCGTTTGGAATTTGGTTTTTAGGTTCTCCGACATAACCAAAAATCTGCGCCCCAGCGGGTCCCATTTCATAAATTCGCGCATAGCCGCTTTCCACATGCAGACCTGGTAAATTTTTTGCCTGAAGTTTTGCCAACACGTTCCAGTTTGTGTTTTCGCTGACCAGTACAGGCTGAAACTTTAATTGCTTTTTTATCTTTGCGCGTATTTTTTCAACACGTCTTGCGCGTAAATTTAATTCGCGTGCGACAACATCGACCAAAGTGTCAACATCATGTGCTTCTTCTGGAACGATATAGATTCTGTATATCGGCGCGTCGCGTGATATTGGTGCGCCATTACGCGACAGTATTTTTCCACGTTCCGGCATATCAATCTGAATACGGTATGAATTGCTTTCGCTTTTCTTTTTATAGTTGCGATATGAAAACAATTGCATTTGCAACATGCGCAACACCAGCGCAGACGTCAATACTGCCCCTGCGGTTAAAAACAGTGCGCTGCGTCTATCAAAGGTTCGTGCTACTTCTTTATCTATCATAACCGACCCTTTGTATTATTTTTGCGATTGGGATATAGACGATACCAGCCAATACGAAAATCCATATTCCGCGCAGTACATTCATAAATGTAAAGTTTGCGATTGTTTGAATAAGCAGCGCGATTCCAAAAAATACCATAAACGCAAACAGTCCGTAATTATCCATACGTTGAATATCGATATACGTCTGAAAACTGTTGACTGAAAAGAACAGGCAATACATCGCCAACCAGAAACAAACTGTTTCAAAGTTATAATCCAAACACACGCACATCAGCACCGAAAACAGCGGAAACCAATTTGTTGGGCGCACAAAAGAACATATAAATACAGGTACAATTGCCAATATACCCGCAGGATTCCATGTGGGGCTGGCCAGACGCCACAATCCGATTGTTAAAAAAAACGGAAATGCGACGCGTAAAAAATGAATTATATTTTCTTTCATCTGTATTCGTTTTTTGGTGTATCAAACTTCAGTACCATAACGCGTGAAATTTCATCTGGGTCTGCGACTGCAACGTCTGTGTCGTCAATCATTTCCCCGACAATCAGTCCTGCTGGCAACACGCCTGAAATATTACTTGTCACCAATTTGATTCCGCGCGCCGGTTGAAATTCTGGATTGCTAAAAAATCCCATTGTTGGTTTTTTTGAACCGTTTCCTGCCAAAAATCCATAAACCTCGGACCCGACAACACGCACGGCAATATTAGTGTCAACATCGGTCAACGCCCGCACGCGTGAAAAGTTATTTGCGCTGTCAATAATAATCCCGGCCACCCGCATATCGGTTGTTGCGACCACCATACCTGTTTCAACCCCATCGCGCGCGCCACGATTGATAATATAAGTATTATGTCCCATTGCGCGATTGTCACGAATAACATCTGCGATAACGGCGTCGCGTGGTTGTGAATTGACAATTCCCAATTCATTACTTAACTTTTGATTTTCTTTAATGGCGACATCACACATATTTTTATCGATCATCGCTGCGTCCAAACGCGCACGCAATTCGCGGTTTTCTTCACGCAGGGCGGACAATTCTGCGATTCCGCCAAACGTATCACTAACCACACGAAAAGGCCACGTTATAACATCGCCGACACCGCGTGCCACAGGCACCACAACATGCCCCAACGCATTCATAATGGCGTAATCCGGCTTTGCAATCATTACATATATAAACAGTACCGGCAACACCGCCGCTGTTGCCACGGCGCGAATAATCGGATATATTTTGGAAGATATCTTGTTTTGCTTCATCGCGCCTACTTTAATCCTAAAAAGCCAGATATTCAATAAAAACTTGATTTTTGAAATAAATCTGCCAAAATACCAATCAGTCAAAGTGGCAGGCATTGCCATCAGACGAAAAAACTATCTAAAAATAAAAGGATATAAAATGCCAAAATTAAAGACAAAGTCGTACTTGAAAAAACGTGCGTCTATGACCGCGACCGGTAAAATCCGTGTTGCACGCAACTCTCACAAGAAACTGTTGCGCAAAAAATCTGCCCGTGCAAACAAGGCAGGTGCAAAACCACAGTATTTGAATGATAACATGGTGGGTCAGGCAAAAATCCTGGCACCATACGGTTTGAAATAAGGGGGTAACAGGTCATGGCAAGAGTAAAACGCGGTACAACCGTTAAACAAAAGCACAATAAAATCTTAGCGCGTGCCAAGGGTTACCTGGGACGTCATCATTCAACATATCGCGCTGCCCGTGAAAAGACGGAAAAGGCGGGTCAGTATGCATATCGCGATCGTCGCGTTAAAAAACGTGAATTCCGCGGTTTGTGGATTGTCCGTATCAATGCAGCAGTGCGCGCAAATGGTATGACTTACAGCCAGTTTATGAATGGTCTGAAAAAGGCCGGCGTGGCTTTGGATCGCAAAGTATTGGCCGAAATGGCATATGCAGGCGATGCAAACTTCGTCAAATTGGTTGACACAGCGAAACGATTTAACAACGCCGAATCTAAATAATACCTTGTCGGCGGGGTATCTGTTTTGTAATAATAAAAGCCGTCGTATGACGGCTTTTTAAGTTTTAAGGTAAGAAAAAATGCACGAACAAATAAAGAATATTAACACATTAGAAGAATTACAGGCGTTATATACCGCAACATACGGTAAAAACGGCACTATGACTGCGCGCCTGCGTGACATGAAGAATCTGGACAATGATGCGCGTGCGGCATTGAACACGGAAAATGCTGCCCTGCGCGAATTATTCAAAACACGTCAGATGGAAATTGAAAACGCGGTATTGATGGCGGGCCTGCAGAAACAGAAACTGGATATGTCATTAAACCCAGAACCAGAAAACCGTGGCACATTGCATCCATTGACACAAAGTCTGTCTGAAATATCGGCGATATTGGAATCTTTTGGTTATACAATGCATACGGGCCCAGAAATCGAAGATGACTGGCATAACTTTACAGCATTGAATACGCCATTGCACCACCCTGCCCGCGATATGCAGGATTCGTTCTTTTTGGACAATGGCAACGTATTGCGCACCCAGACATCTGCGATACAAATTCGTGCGATGGAATCGGAATCTGTTCCTATTAAAATGTTCGGCATTGGTTCGACATATCGCAAAGAAATGGATGCGACACACAGTCCTATGTTCCATCAGATAGAGGGTTTATATATCGACAAAAACATTACTATGTCTGATTTAATCGCGGATATTCGTGCATTTTTGTCGCGTTATTTTGGCATTGATAATGTAGAACTGCGTATTCGTCCATCGTATTTTCCATTTACTGACCCGTCAATTGAAGTTGACCTGAAATGGCAGGGTGGCAAATGGCTGGAAATTATGGGGGCTGGTATGGTTCATCCGAACGTGTTGCGCAACTGTGGTGTAAACCCGGACGAATACCAGGGCTTTGCATTTGGCTTTGGTTGGGATCGTTTGGCGATGTTAAAATATGGTCTGAACGATATTCGTCAGTTTTATGACAGTGATGTGCGCTGGTTGAACAAGGCAGGATTCTAATACGGGGGCAAAAAAATGAAATGGACATATGATTGGTTAATTGAATATTTGAAAACAGATGCGGACGCATCCAAGATTGCCGACACCCTGACCCGTATCGGGCTAGAAGTAGAAGGCCTGCAATCACCTGTTCCGCCAATTGCGGCCAAGATTGTAGAGTGCAAGCCACATGAAAACAGCGACCATCTGCATGTGTTAATGGTTGACGATGGCACCGACACCCTGCGTCAGGTTGTCTGTGGCGCGCCAAACGCACGCGTTGGTTTGATTTCTGCGCTGGCAACGCCGGGTTGTGTAATTGACGGACATGAAATCACATCTGGTAAATTGCGTGGCGTTGTATCAAACGGCATGATGTGTTCTGCCCGCGAACTGGGGATTGGTGATGATCACAGCGGTATTATTGAATTGCCTGCGGACACAAAAATCGGCACACCGGTTGTTGATGCAAAAACGGTTTTTGAAGCGGGTATAACACCAAACCGTCCAGATTATCTGTCTGTGCGTGGAATTGCGCGCGACTTGTCTGCTGCGGGCATTGGTGAATACGTTGCGCCAAGTGATGCTGAATTCAAACCTGTTTCTGGTGCGCGCTGTGTGAAACTGGAAACACCAAAATGTCGCGCATACAAGATGATTGAAATCCACGGTGTAAATATTGCGCCAAGTGACAAGAAAATTGCATCCCGTCTGGCGGCGATTGGAATCAATCCGAAAAATGCTGCGGTCGATGCGACGAACTATATCTGTTATGATATGGCGCAGCCTATGCATTGTTTTGACGCAGATGAAATCAATGGCGACATAATTGTTCGCAATGCGTGTGCCGGCGAAAAATTCACAGACTTGTTTGGTGCGGAACATGAACTGACTGAAAACGATATGGTTATCTCTGACGCGTCCGGCATATTGGCTTTGGCTGGTGTAATTGGTGGGGCGCGTGGTGCGACAACAGAAAATACAAAAAATATTATTCTGGAATCTGCATACTTTGACCCAGTATCTGTTCGTAAATCTGCGAAACGTTTGGGCATATCAACCGACGCATCATATCGTTATGAACGTGGCATTGACCCAACAATAACGGGCACGGCGGCATGTGCAGCGGCAGATATCATTATGTCTGCGTGTGGTGGTAAAATAGTCTGCGCATATGCGGCGGGAACAGACGCTGCCCCAGACGTAAAAATCAAATACACACCATCTTATTTTATGAAAAAGACGGGATTTGATATAGATGCGGATACGCAACATGAAATCTTGACTCGCCTGGGATATAAAATTAAAAAATCTGGTGATAATTGGACATTAACACCACATGCATCACGCGTAGATGTTCAAATCCCAGAAACAGTTGTTGCGGATTTATTGCGTATCTATGGGTATGAAAAAATCGCAACATCGTCTGCGCATACGATTGGTGATGCGCGTCCACACGACACGCATGAACTGGAAATCAAAACATTGTTGTCATCGCGTGGATTAAACGAATGTCGTTCATTTGGTTTTGGAAATCTGGCAACCGAACAGTTGTTATCGGACAAAGCGAATGTAAAAATCGCCAACCCAATCACATCGGACTATGACACAATGCGCAATGGTTTGTTGTGTGGATTGTTGACGGCGGTGTCTAATAATGAAAAGCGTGGCTATCCAGACCTGAATTTGTTTGAATTAGGCACAGTATTTGACGGTGATATGCCGGGTAATCAGCACACATCATTGTGTATTGTTCGTACCGGCGCCACATCGCCAAAACATTGGGCGGCGCGCAATCGCAACGTTGATGTTTATGATATCAAATCAGATTTGATTGCGTTAATGGCGGGCCAGCGTTTTACAATTTCAACTGATAACGCACCGCGTTGGGCGCATCCTTATCGCTATGCGGCGCTGATGCAGGGCAAAAAGTGTATAGCAGAATTTGGTGAATTACATCCGTCTGTCGCGAAAAAGTTGCGTATAAAAACAAACACAGTTATCGCGATTGTGGACGATATTAAAAACCTGCCGGCGCGTCGTCGTGGTGCGTCCCCTGTTCTGTCTGATTTTCAACCGATATCACGCGACTTTGCGTTTATCGTAGATACGGACACAATGGCGGAAAAATTGACGGCTGCGGCACGTTCTGCCGACAATCGTATCACAGACATTGTTGTCTTTGACGCGTTTGAATTGTCGGATGGTAAGAAATCGATTGCATTCACAATCACGATTCAGCCAACAGAAAACATGTCTGATTCAGATTTAATGGCATTGCAAAATGCTGTTATAAGTTCGGTTGAAAAAAAGTGCAATGCACAAATCCGTGATAAATAAAAACGTTAAAAAAACCGGCAATCGCCGGTTTTTTATTTGTTAATTTTTTCCATAAACGCGTTGTGATTTTCAAGTTCATCTGGTTTTGCTTCGAACTTACGATATGGGAAATCGCCACCAACCTTGGGGTGTGCCAACATTGCAGCATGTTGCTTGGCGATAATTTCTGAAACATCTGGTGCCGGCGCAGTATTTTCCAGTTCCAAATAAACCTTGGCCAGAATTTCCGAGTCAATTAACGCCCCGTGTGCGTCCGCACGCGCCGTCAGCGAAATACCATACCATTTTGCCAGCGCATCCAGCGTATAACTTTTTGGGCCAAACACGCGATTTCGTGCGATGACCAATGTATCCATCATCTGTTCGCGTGGAATTGTGGGCAGTCCTAATTTGTTTAATTCAAAATTCACAAACGGAAAGTCAAAGTCTAATCCATTATGTGCAACAATCGGACTGTCGCCAATAAATTCCAAGAATCGTGGTGCGATTTCACTCATTTTTGGTTTGTCTTCCAAAAACGCATTTGAAATTTTATGAACCATATATGTATCAGGCGGAATAATCTTGCCTTCTGGATTGATATATTCATGAAAACTGTTATCGGTGATTTTACCGTCAATTACTTCGACAGCACCAATTTCAATCACGCGGTCGCCGCGCATATATTCAAACCCAGTTGTTTCAATGTCAAAGCAAATAACACGTTTCATCTTAATCCCAACCCTTGATAATAAATGTCGCAGGTATTATAATGGAATGGTGGAATCAATGCTAGAAAATCTTAACAACGAACAACGTTTAGCGGTTGAAACAACTGCGGGGCCGCTGTTAGTTCTGTCGGGCGCAGGCACCGGTAAAACCCGTGTTTTAACAACGCGCATTGCATACATATTGAACAAAGGATTATGTAGCAAATATGAAATACTGGCAATGACATTTACGAACAAGGCTGCAAATGAAATGAAGTCGCGTTTAACGAAGTTGTCAAATGGTCAATGGTATCCAGATGGCGTTTGGTGTGGGACGTTCCATTCAATATGCCTGCGTATATTGCGTGCGAATGCGGAACGTGCGGGTCTGCGTCGCGACTTTATTATATACGGCGAAGACGATCAAAAGGCGGTTATAAAATCGTTACTATCATCATCTACGAAAACGCCTGGTGATTATGTCGAAGAATTTTCCGCGATTAAGGATCGTGGACTTGTTGCGCTGCAAAACAAGGATAAATTATTCAACGCCTATAATGCAGAGTTAAAGCGTCTGAACGCGGTTGATTTTGGTGATATTATTTTGCATGTGCTGGAATTGTTTGAAAAAAATCCAGACATCCTGTCGCGCTATCAAAATCAATTCAAGTATATTTTGGTTGATGAATTTCAAGACACAAACAATGCGCAAATGGAATTTTTAGGTTTGTTGACACGCGGGATGGACGCGCCAAACATTTGCTGTGTTGGTGATGATGACCAGTCTATTTATTCCTGGCGCGGTGCTGAAATAAAACACATTTTGAATTTCGAGAAAACTTTCCCGAATGCACAAATTATTCGTCTTGAAACAAATTATCGCAGTACATCAAACATATTGAACGCGGCAAATTCTTTGATACGGCATAACCAGGGTCGCCTGGGCAAAGATTTGCGTGCTGAAAACAAAGATTCAGTTGGTGAACCGGTCTATGTTCTGACCTTGCCGACCGACCGGGACGAGGCGCGTATAATCGCCGACGCAATAATCCGCGAAGACACCACCGATTTTACGAAATTCGCCGTTTTAGTTAGGTCTGATAAATATTGGTCTGTATATGAAAAAGAATTTATTGAACGCGGTATTCCTTATGAAATTATAGGTAATAAAAAATTGTATGAACGAGCGGAAGTAAAAGATGTGATAGCTCTAATTAGATTGCTTATATTGCCGTCAGATGATATGGCTTTTTTGCGCATGATATCCAAACCACGTCGTGGTTTTGGGGAACGCGCAATTGAGAACCTGCGCGCGGCGGGTGGCACGCTGATGGACGGATTACGTAAAGCAAAACTTGCACCAAAATTGCGCGCGGCGGCGGATGAGTTTTTATCTATTTTTGATTTTGATTGGCAAAGCCTTTCTACAAAAGAAGCTGTTCAAACATTATTACAACGTTCAAAATATTTTGAATATCTTGACACCTTAAAAGAAACAGAAATTGCAGATAAAGTTGATAGGGTTAAATTTCTAATAGATAATGAAATAGCAGAACACACAACGCTGAGTAGTTATTTAGATCATGCTATATTGGTGTCTTCTAGCGAAGAAGATAAAGCGGGAAATTTTGTGAGTTTAATGACAATTCATGCGGCCAAGGGGCTGGAATTTGACACTGTGTTCCTGCCCGCCTGGGAAGAAGACATTTTTCCAAATAAAAAAGCAAAAGAACGAGGCGAGTTAGAAGAAGAGCGTCGTCTGGCCTATGTTGCGATTACGAGAGCTCAGAAACGGTGCGTGATAGGTAATGCACATTCCAGGTGGTTATATGGAGAAATAAAATATAATTCGCCCAGTCGTTTTATCACAGAAATGGATAATAAATACCTAGATTTCCAGGGTGGCGCGCCACGCGCATATGCGCCCACATACAGTTATAATCCCACACCGCCAAAGCCAAAAATCGCGCGCCCCGCGTCCCTGGTTGGTAAATTGGTATCGCACGATGAATTGGGGGCGGGTGTTGTTATCGAAGATGCGGGTGCAATCCTGACTATTGCATTCAAAACGCGTGGTATAAAAAAAGTTGCCCGTGATTTTGTGAAAATAATCGAATAAAAACGCCGGCAAATGCCGGCATTTTTTATTGTTTTCTATTCTTTCTAAATTCGTCCAGCGACACAACGCGTCCTGGGTCTGGAACTGTGCCTGGTTTTTCGTCCAAAGGCAATTCCATATCATTATCTGTCGCGGCAGGTTGCATTTTTGTCTGGAAAGACAGCATGAAATCCACCGATGGATCTTTGAATTCCACCAGCGCAGAAAACGGTACACGAATAAAGAACGGTCGACCATCAAATGTCAACTGTACCCCAAATTCTTTTTCAGACACATGCAGATTGTTATACGAATACTGTAACACAATCGTCATAATATCAGGATATCGTATGCGCAGGAAATCCGGCAACACTACGCCCGCATCGCGTGTACGAAACGTGATAAAGAAATGTGTTCCATCCCCCAATCCATTAAACTGGGCGTGAACCAGCGCGTCTTTAACGACGGATTTTAATGCGTTGTCTAACAAAGTTTGATAATCAATACGAGCCATATCTTTTTACTCCGCGCATACTATATTACTTATTTCCCCATTTTCGCAAGCAACAAATACAGCATCTTTTATATCTGCGAAAATTTCTGGGTCCAGTCCCGTTGCCCACACCTGTGCATTTGATGCGCCTAATGCCTGAAACATATTAGTTCGCGCGTTTTTATCCAGATGGGCGGCTGCTTCGTCTAACAAGATTATTGGGCTGTGTCCTGTTTTTGTGTGCACCAGTTTTGCGTGTGCTAAAATCAAATCGATAATAGCGGTCTTTTGCTGCCCTGTACTGGTTAAATGTGCAGGCAGTTTTAATTCATTGTTAAACACGCCAAAATCTGATTTGTGCGGCCCATCCAGAACCATTTTATCACCGACCAAAACCCGATTTTGCTTTAAGTATTCCAGATATGAACGCTCGGCATCACCTGCACTCATCCCGTCTATCAGCATTTTTTCCACCATCCCAGAAACAGATACTGCGCACCGGCTCAGGAAATAATTCAGTTCGCCTGCATATTGAATGCGTGCCACCGCCACAGCAACTGCCACCCCCGCAATTTGTATGTCCAATGCGTCAATCCAACGTGCATCCGCCCCAGATTTCAACGCATACGCCCGTTCGCTTAATAATTTAGACAATCGTGCTGTCCGCCCCGGGTGTGTGGCATCGAAACTGGCGCACAGTCTGTCAAAGAATACGCGTCTGTCTGCGGCACTGTCCACGAACAGTCTGTCCTCGCGCGGGGTAATCCATACCACGCGAACATGTCGCGCCAGTTCAGATAATGCTGCATTATCGCCATCAATTTTTGCGCGTCGGTTTGTATCACCGCCTGTATACTGAACCGATATTTCTGTTTCGTCACCCAGGTTTGCAAAGACACAAAAACCGCCCGCGCCATCAAACCGCGCAACATCACCCATTCCTGCGCCACGCATACCGCGTTCACCTGACAGCATTGATACTGCTTCTAGTATGGCGGTCTTGCCGGCGCCGTTGGGGCCAGTAATGATAATATTGCGTCGTCCATGTGTTTGGATTCTGCACATAGTATGATTGCGAAAATCTGTTAAACTGATGGTGTTAATCATGCGCACATAATACAAGAAAAACTAATTCATATACAAGAAAAATCCCCCAATTCGGGGGATTTTTTAATACATAGTTTGCAGAACGTGTTTGTTCTTGTCCAGATTTGATAACATCTTACCGCTGCCACATGCGACACATGCCAATGGGTTATCAACCAAGAACACAGGCAATCCTGTTGCGGCACGAATTGCGACATCCAATCCGCGCAACATAGAACCGCCACCGGTCATCGCGATACCCAAATCTGCGATGTCTGCGGACAGTTCTGGTGGTGTTAATTCCAATGCCTGACGTACGGTGTCAACAATCTTAGAAACTGTCTGCGCCAATGCGCCTGCGATTTGTGTTTCTGTGATAACGGTTTCACGCGGTGTTCCCGACAGCAAATCGCGTCCCTTAATCTTCATAGTCAGTTCGTTTGCCTTGTCTTTTGGTGCGATTGCAGTACCGATTTTCTTCTTAATATCTTCGGCGGTATTTTCACCAATCAGCAAATTCTTGTTCTTGCGTACAAAGTCGATAATATCAACATCCATTTGGTCGCCGGCGGTACGTACTGCGTTTGAATACACGATTCCCCCCAGTGACATAACCGCAACTTCTGTTGTGCCGCCACCGATGTCCAGCACCATAGACCCAACAGGTTTTTCAACTGGCAGCCCTGCCCCAATTGCAGCAGCGGTTGATTCTTCGACGATAAACACCTTGCGTGCGCCTGCGGCATCGGCTGCTTCTTGAATTGCGCGTCGTTCCACCTGGGTTGCGCATGATGGCACACAGATAATAATCAACGGTGCAGCCAACGGATTTTTATGATGCACCTTGCGAATAAAATATTTAATCATTTCTTCGGCAACTTCAAAGTCCGCAATAACCCCGTCGCGCAATGGTCGTACCGCGGAAATAGTACCCGGCGTACGGCCGAACATCTGTTTAGCCTCGGTCCCCACGGCCAAGATTTCTTTGCGTCCCATCAGACGGTTTTCTGCCACCGCCACAACAGATGGTTCATTCAGAACAATTCCGCGTCCTTTGACGTAAATCAGGGTATTTGCCGTCCCTAAATCGATAGCCATATCTGCTGAAAAGAATTTCATCAACCAGTTATACATATTTTTCCCCATAAATTATGATTTTTTTGAACTATAAATCACGATATTCAAAAAATCAAGGCAACCCAACAAATTTATTTGATTTCCTGGATATTGTGGTAATATGTGCGCACAATGAAACGTGATACGATAAAAAATCATAACGACTTTGCGATGGGTGAAAACGACCCTGTTGCGAAATGCGCCTATTTTCTGGTGCGTGCTAAGCCTGCAAAATTTCCAGACGACCCCCGTTATGGTATTATTGTCACCAAAAAAACATTCAAGCACGCGGTTGACCGCAACCGTGCAAAACGCATGTTGCGTGATTGGCTGGCATTTAATGAACATATGCTGCGCCCAGAATGGGATTATGTGTTTGTAATTCGTCGTGCGATATTGGATGCTGACCGTACATCTGGCCGCGTTGCCATGAAAAAGGCGCTGCATTATCTGCGTAAACAGGAAACAAATGCCGAATAAGTTATCGATTCCCCAGCGCATATCAATTTCTCTGGTTCGCTTTTATCAGTATGCTATCTCGCCTGTGTTTGGCGGGCGTGCGGCGTGTCGTTTTACCCCAACTTGCAGCGAATACACCAAAATAGCGATTGAAAAATACGGTGCATTTCGTGGTGCATGGATGGGCATAAAACGCATTTGTCGCTGTCGTCCGGGTGGGGGGTACGGATACGACCCCGTTCCTTGACAAATTGTGTCAATGTGGTACAATTTAAACCTGTGCATGACAGTAAATTATACATAAAGGATTAAATATGTCATTTCGTGCAACCGTTGAATCCATGTCAAAAATCATGGACGATATGGGGATAACAGAACTTGATTTAGAACGCCAATTTTTATTTGGCGTATATCGCAAACATATTCATTTGTCTAAACAACAGGCTGTTGCTGTTGCGTCTACTGCGACATCGGCCGAAACAAAAACCATTAAATCAGAACCGGGCGCACCTGCTATCAATGGGTACGCGTTAAAATCGCCGATGGTTGGTGTTGTATATCTTGCACCGGAACCGGGCGCAGATGCATTTATATCTGTCGGCAAACAGATTAAGGCTGGTGATACAGTCGCCCTGGTCGAGGCTATGAAAACATTCAATCCAATCAAATCTGACCGTGATGGCGTTGTCAAAGAAATCTTGGTTTCTGACGGTGCGGCGGTTGAATTTGACCAGCCTTTGGTTGTAATCGAATAAAAAAAATACAAGATGCCACAAATAAAAAAAGTTTTAATCGCAAATCGTGGGGAAATTGCCCTGCGTGTTATTCGTGCGTGTCGCGATATGGGCATTCGCACGGTGGCGGTATATTCAACGGTTGATCGTGATGCGATGCATGTACAGTTGGCGGACGAATCCGTTTGTATTGGTCCTGGGCCTGCGCGTGAATCATACTTAAATGAATCTGCAATTTTGACGGCGGCATTGCTGACTAATTCTGACGCGATTCATCCCGGCTATGGTTTTTTATCTGAACGTGCGGACTTTGCGCACAAGGTTGAACATCATGGCATGATTTGGGTTGGCCCCAGTCCTGAAATGATAACCAAAATGGGGGACAAGGTTAACGCCAAACGCACTGCAATTGAATGTGGTCTGCCGGTTGTTCCTGGGTCTGATGGTGCGGTTGAAACCTTGGATCAGGCGTTGGAATGCGCTGAAAAAATCGGTTATCCTGTTATGTTAAAGGCGGCATCTGGTGGTGGTGGTCGTGGCATGCGCCCTGTCAGCACACCTGACGAAATGGCCGAAGCGTTTCAGTTGACCAAGAACGAGGCTGCATCCGCATTCGGCGACGATACACTGTACATGGAAAAATTACTGACGCACCCACGTCATATTGAATTTCAGGTTTTGGGCGACAAACACGGCAACGTTGTAATATTTGGCGAACGCGATTGTTCCCTGCAGCGTCGTAATCAAAAGGTTATGGAAGAATGCCCGGCGGCTATTTTGACCCAGAAACAGCGCGATGACATGATTGAAATTTGTAAAACTGCCGCGAAAAAAATGGGTTATACGAACGCTGGAACATTTGAATTTATGTTCCAAGATGGCAAGTTTTATTTCCTGGAAATGAACACGCGCTTACAGGTGGAACATCCTGTTACCGAAATGGTATATGGCGTTGATTTGGTTCGTGAACAAATTCGTATTGCGGCTGGTGAAAAATTGGGCTATACCCAGTCGAACGTTATTCCAAACGGTCATGCGATTGAATTTCGTATCAATGCCGAAGATTCTGAAACATTTATTCCAAACCCGGGTCGAATTACATTGTATGCGCCATCTGGCGGCATGGGTGTTCGCGTGGACAGCGCAGTTTATACCGGCTACACAATCCCACCAACATACGATTCTATGATTGCGAAATTGATTGTGCACGCCCAGAATCGTCCATCGTGCATTATGCGTGCCACACGCGCCCTGGACGAATTTGTAATCGAGGGTGTAAAAACCACAATCCCTCTGCAACAACGATTATTAAAGAATCGGGATGTAAAACAATTAAACTTTGACAACAAATGGTTGGAAAAGTTTTTGAAAAAAGAAGAATAAAAATCCCCGCGCATGCGGGGATTTTTTTATTTCAGTTATTCATTTTGTCCAGCGCTGGGTTGTACCTCCAGACCTCCTTTATCTACTGGATTCAGGGTCACGTCCTGGCTAATGTCTGACTTTGTGCCTGACGTTTCGTCTGCCTTTTTCTGGCATACGCCAGTATTCATTGTATAGCCCGCATTACATACACATGTGCCATACGAATTTCGTGTGCTGTGATCTGGGCATTCAATCACGCAAGATGAACCCCATGCCTCGTACCCATCTTTGCATTTGCAACGGCTGTTAACGTCACCACCACCTGATGGTAGATATACAGAATTATCCGGACATAATAACGACTGATAGAACATTTCTGATATGTTATTAATACATGTGTCTTCGGTTGAACAACTGCTTGCGTCTTTATAAAATACTGCATATGCGCACGTTAATGCAACGTTGCGACATGCACCACGCATTACTTTATATACGCTGTTCACGCTGGCTGCGGACGACCAGGCATTTACCTGTGTCACCTGTTGGTTATAGCATTGCGCAATATCAACCATACACGACGATGCATAATCTGAAATTGCCTGATGCTGGGCGGCGCGAATGTTAACCATTGCGCGCTGGACATAGTTCACAACTACGTCGTTCCATCGGTTATAATTGCCCGATGCGTCATATGTATAACGCTGGCACTTGTCCAGAACGGCGCGACACAATCCTTCGTCTGTCACATTTTGCTTGGTACCAATTTTCTGTAATAAGTATTTTGCAATACACGACCCGTCATTGCCACCCATTTTTGGGTTGCCGTTTGGGGCAGCTTTACAATCAGATTCGCTGACTGTTTGTGTGTACGCATTTTCCAAGAACTTATCATCAATACCCGCATTGTTATAAGACTTCATAAAATCCAGAATATCTGAAATTTTCTGTCCCAGAACAACTTCGCCATTTTCATCGATATATATTTTTGTTGGGTCCACACATTTGAAATAGTTGTCCCCACAAACCATGTCGTCTTTCATACATGTTTCCAATGCACCAATACAGCCTTTGGCGTCATACTGATTCTTATTTTGCAACACGGCCAGTCGCGCCTTTTGTAACATGCGGTTTGCGCTGCGTACATTGGATACCAATGTTTCGTTCATCTTTTTCAGGCCGTTTTCATACGCTGCACAATCTTTATCAATCGCCAGGTCGTAATTACCCGTAATCTGGTTAGGTGTCGCGCCCGCGCTTTTACATTGGGTCAATATAGTATTACAGCGTTTTTTTGCGGCATTATACAACTCACGCCCCCGCAGGTTTGAAAAACTGCCAGTGGAATCTGTGTTCAAGAAATTCAAACTGAACATATCTGCGGTGTCTGATGTAAAATCCAAATCCATATCCAGTCCAAGTGACGTATCTGAATAAAAAGACGTATTCGAAACTGGGTCGCGGATTAAATCTTCAATTTCTTCCAGCAT
The DNA here is from genome assembly GCA_046882065.1 of Alphaproteobacteria bacterium. Classification (GTDB taxonomy): domain Bacteria; phylum Pseudomonadota; class Alphaproteobacteria; order Rs-D84; family Rs-D84; genus Enterousia. The sequence goes on from JBKSMY010000018.1 coordinate 25,219, forward strand.
ATTGCGCGTTTCGGACGTATCGACCGCACCTGACAGTGCTTCTTCGGCCTCAGTCTCGGTCATAATTGCGCGAATTTCATCTGCGGACAACCCGACATAGCGGATGCGCTGGGCAACTTCGTTCAATTGGGTGTTTGCGTCTTTAACAGCCTCTTCAACCTTGGTGTATTGGTTTAGATTCGCAGAACAAGAACAACGTCCCTGGTTTGCGTCAACAACCGCGCAGAACTGGTCCATACATTCGTTATACTGTTCCTGGCATGATTTGTTCAGTGTCGCAGTCTGTTCCAGGCGTGTTGTTGCCTCTGCAATACTTTCTGCGGTTGCTGTTGCGGCGGCACGCGATTTAACACTACGCACCGCTTCGTCTACATTAGACCCCGTGTATGTACCACTTTCGTCAAGTAATGCCCGTCCACCAACCTCGGCTGTGGTTGGTCGCAGTACCAGCCCTGCACGTCGTGCTGCGGAATTGCTGTTAATGCTGGCGTTTGATACGCGTTTATTGCGACCGACGGTATTAACTGTCTCTTCTAAATTAGAACGTGCTGAATTTGTACTTGTTTTTTGTGTAGTGACCGAACGTGACACAACACCTGTGCGCGCAACGGGTAATTTTTTCTCTGTCTCGCCTGAAAAAACACGCGAAACCGCCGTGCGTATAGGTGTATTTGTTGTGCTGTGCGAAAAAGTTTCGCGTGCTGTGCTGTTTTTTGTTGTTGTGTCATTTGTCGTTGGGTTTACGCGCGAAATACCCGCCCCAGCCGCAATCGCGCCGGGCGCAACAACCAATAACGCCAAAAAGCATGTCAGCAGTTTTTTCATTCTCTTGCGCGAATTATATCACAAAAAAATAATTAAGTCATTAAAAAGTCAATCGAAGTCCGGCAGAAATAAATGGTGTTTTAGACGTTATGCCCCCTGAAATCCATCCATCAACATTTTCGCTGTACTTGTATCGAAACGACGCGATTGCCATATGGTCTTCAAAGTTTTTGACATCTGATTGCCATACACCTGTGTCCGAAAACATGTACGTCAAAGATACGCTGTATCGCAGTAAATCATAACTGACACCTGTGCCGACGACAAACCCATCGGACACTTCGCCAATTGGTTTGTTGTCATAAATCACGCGTGCGGTTGTTCCCCAAACCCAACTGTTGTACTGTAAATTCATACCCAGCGACATTTGTCCGCGCCAATCGGCGGTGACGCCCGGGGTATAAACTTCGTTATCAAATTTGCGTGGATTATCCATAAACGACAGCCCCAGCGAATAAGCGGTCTTAACCTTGCCGGATGGGCGACGGATTTTCAGCCCTGCGTCCACCGCATAGTCGTAATTTGTCGCAAATCCAGATGCAGACACACCGTACTGCACACCATTTGTTGGCGCAGAAACGATATTGATGCGTGGATCGTTGCGTCCTGATGTTAATGTGGTATCTGCGATAATCGGGCCATCTGGAATAATCTTTTCGTTGTACAACGGTCGGTCGTTTATGCGCAGCCCCCCAACATCTGGCAATCCGACCCCTAACTTGCGTGCGATTGAATCTGTTAAACCAAATTCAATTCGTCCATAATCGCGTGATTCAATATATCCAAATGTTTCGCGGGAAAAATTACCTTTGTCCAATGCCGTCTGGTCCAGCGCATAAACCGCCCCGAATTTATATTCGTCGTTTGCAGCGTATGTCAACTGCACGCGTCCGCGCCAATCACCAATAAACAACGGAGATTCGATATCAGGATTTATTACGCCGCCCGTGGCATATCCTGTAAATCGTGCGGAAAATTTTCCCATATCATACTGCAACGCATGCGCCGCATTTGGCATTATAATCCCAATCGCCAAAGCGGTATAAACTTTTTTAAAACCAAACATTTAATTTTGTTCCCCTGTTTCCTTTAATATCGCATCGCGCAGTTTATTATAGGCACGTTCTTCGATTTGTCGTACGCGTTCACGCGAAATGCCATACTTTTGTGACAAAGATTCCAATGTTGCGACGGGCTGTTGCAGTCTGCGCGCGGTCAATATTGCCCGGTCGCGTTCGGACATTTTTTCTAGATGTTTTTTTAGCAAATCATACCCGCGGCGGCGAAATTCAATTTGTTCCAATGTTTCTTCGATTGTGTCACGTCCATCTGTCATGTTTGATAAAATATCGGTTGTCCCATCGTCGGAATTTAGTGGCGCGTTCAGCGAAACATCGCGTGCGCCCACGCGTGTTGCCATGCGTTCCACGTCTTTTTCTGGCACGTCCAGATATTCTGCGATTTGTTTTGTTTGTTCTTCTGACAAATTATTGTCCATAATCCCCAACGCACGTTTTGCGCGTGCCAGGTTAAAGAACACACGCTTTTGATTTGCGCTTGTTCCAATTCGCACAATCGACCAGTTGTTCAGAATTGTTTCGTAAATTTCCGCCTTGATCCAGAACATAGCGTATGTCGAGAAACGAAATCCCTTGTCTGGGTCAAATTTTTGTAATGCCTGCATCAGTCCCATGTTTCCGCTGGCAATCAGTTCGCCGACGGGAATGCCATAGTTTTTATAGTCGTACGCAACTGACACCACCAGACGTAAATGACTGGCGACCAGTTTTTCGGCTGCAAACTTGTCCTGATTTTGCACCCATTTTGTTGCATACTCGTATTCTTGTTCTGCGGTCAGTACTGGAATTTTCTGAACGTTTTGAATGTACTGTGCCAACGACGCGTCATCACTGACACCGCGTGCGGCGACAATACTAGGGTTATTTTTTGCCGGTAATGTGGTCTTGATTTCCTTACTCATAACTTTTATAGTATATCATAAATAAATAATTATCAAGCACAGGAGAATAGTATCATGGCAACCATGCTGGAAAGAAATAAAAAGGTCAAGACACCTAAAAAAACATACGCAGAACACATGCAGGACGCCCTGTATCGCGAAGTTTGGGAAGATGTTAACAACGAAAAAACGATGCAGTTTATCAAAAAGTATTCCAAACATATTATGGTTGCGGCGTTTTCCATTATGATTATTGCGACCGGCATCCAGATTGGTATGCGTACATATCGTGCAAATAAAATTACGACCGCCACAGCATACGAAATGGCGATTGAAAATATGGATGCGAACGCATTGGCTGCGTTGTCTGATAACGCGTCTGGTGCAACTGCAGACTTGGCATTATTCCAGGCATATCTGCTGGATAACGATGTAAATAAACTAGAAAAACTGGCAAACGATGGAAACACATCAGATTTCCGTGATTTGGCACGTTTACACGTTGTTGGGCTTCGTGGCGATGAAATGTCTGCAGATGAAATGAAGAAATATTTGTCTGATATGGACACGAAATCATCTCCATTTTACTATACTGCGCGCATAACATTGGCCCAGAAATATTTGGTGTCTGGCGAAGTATCTGCGGCAAATAAAATTTTGGATGAATTGATTGCTGACAAGAATACGCCATCAACAATTGCGGCGACTGCGGCATCTTTGCGCTAGTGGGGTAAGAAATGCGTCGTATTTATGCGATTTTATGTTGTTTGTTTTTGTTCACAGCGTGTGACAAGCATGATCCGATTTTGCCGGGGGTTCGCACACCGATTTTCGGCACAGACCAAATAAGTGTTCAAAATAAAACAATCGCAGAAATTCCAGAAGCGGCATATGTATTTGATAATTCGGCTTGTCCTTATACCCAGGATTCAAATAATGTTGTATGGGACGGGGAACGCAAAGTTTTTAGTGGATTTCCCACAAACAACACCGTATCTGCCACGGTTCGCCCGGTATGCAGCGGAAAATATGTGTATGCGGGTTTGTCGACTGGCGAACTGGTGAAAATAAACCCCAAAAGCCGTCAAATTATGTGGATTGCGGACATTTATCGTGCCAGCAACATGACCGGTGGTGCGTCTATGGTTGATATTGTTGCGCCTGTTGTTCCGCATGGCGATTCTGTGTATGTGGCGGGTTTGGGTGATGCCTTTTGTCGTGTAAATGCCACATCAGGCGATAAAAAATGGTGTGTAAACATTGGTTCTGCCCTGCCCTTTGTTGTTGCGGGAAAATATGGGTTTGTTGTCGCGACGGATGGAAATTTATACGCGATTTCATTGTCGGACGGTGCGGTTTTTTGGCGCAGCGCGGTCAAAAGACAGATTGCCCCAAATTATGACGCAGGACGCATAATTGTTGGGTCTGAAACATTTAATGTATCGGACGGTAAAAAAATACTGGACAAATAAAAAAATATGTTATATTATTCGTCCGCTATTAAGGCTTTGGGTGTTTAGCTCAGTTGATTAGAGCATCTCGTTTACACCGAGAGGGTCGGGGGTTTGAGTCCCTCAACACCCACCAAGAATTAAACCGATAGGATGTCGGTTTTATTTTTGGACAGGTGGGTTTGGGGACGAAAACCCCGGGGTTTGACAATGAGTAAGCGAGAACAAGCCTCGCGCAGTTCGAGTGCTAACGAATGCCCCACAGTCCCGCAACGCGGGCGAGGGAATCCCTCAACACCCACCAAGAATTAAACCGCCCAACGGCGGATTTTTTTTGTAAAGAAACGAATGGTTGTATTGCTATGAAGAAAAATATAAAAGAATTGATAGAGTATGCTGTATGGTGTTCTGCCACGATTGGCATTGTGTTTCATGTACATTCTCGGTTTGCGCCGAAAAGCGCACCTGATGCGCAACTCCAGAAAGCCCAGGTTGAACAATTAGATTCAGCCCAGGTTGATACTGTGCAAAATGCGCAAAAAATGTGGGTGGTATCAGAAAACATAAAGTCAAGATAACTAAAAATAAACAATAAAACCCAGAACTCTGGGTTTTTATTTTTTTTGTATTTCTGAAAGTTATGTTATAAAATACCCAGGTCGATTTATTATAAAAGGAGAAAAAATGAAAAAGACTGTATCTATCCTGGCGGTATTGGCATTGGTTGCCGGTTGTACAACTGTAAATCCATACACAGGCCAGACACAAACATCTAAATCCACATGGGGAACTGCGATTGGTGCGGCGACCGGTGCCTTGATTGGTTCAACACAAAGCAGCGAAGGTGCCTTGATTGGTGGTTTGGCGGGCGCGGCCGTTGGTGGTGGTGTTGGTTATTATTTGGATGCCCAGGCGGCGGAATTGCGTGCTGAATTGGTATCAACAGGTGTTCAGGTTGTCGAAGATCAAGACAGTATCAGACTGATTATGCCGGGCAATATTACATTCAAAACAGATTCTGCGGATATTAACTCTTCGTTCTATCCTGTGTTAAATTCTGTGGCCAAGGTTTTGAACAAGTATTCAAATTCAACTGTTATGGTATCTGGTCATACCGACAGCACAGGTTCTGCTGATTACAATCTGAACTTGTCGCGTGAACGCGCGTCGTCTGTTGCGTCTTATCTGCAGGGCCAGGGTGTTAAATCATCACGTTTCGAGGTGATGGGGCTGGGGTCATCGAATCCAATTGCGTCAAATGCGAATGCAACTGGACGCGCCCAGAATCGCCGTGTAGAAATAAAAATTATTCCAAACAAATAAAAAAAATCCCGGCAAATGCCGGGTTTTTAAATGTTTAATTTCTTTTGCATTTCAACTAATATCGGTGTATCGATACCTAAATCCTGTGCGCGGGAAATCAATCCCCCCAGGGCATAAATACCTTCGACTGTGCCTTGTGGCGGATTGCCGTGTGCGATTGCTGCGCCACCGGCAAAGTTGCGACTGGTTGTGCTGGTCGCAGACAAGAACAAATCACCAATCCCACACAGCCCCAGGAATGAACGCATTTGTCCACCCATTGCCATACCGATTGCCATAACTTCATTCCATGCGCGTGTGAATATCAGCGCGCGTTCATTTTCGCCACATACTACGCTGTTATACCCACAAATCAAAGCGACCGCATTTTTTCCAACCCCACACACCTGTGTGCCAATAATATCGTCGCTTGCTTCGATATACAGTTTATTCAAAGCGCCCTGCCCTGCAACAATTGTGTTGCGTGTCCCTGCCAGGGTTGAACCAGTCGGTTCGCCTTGTGCCACCTCGGCTGCGAATTGTGGGCCCGACAGCACACCGAAATCCACGCATTCTGGAATTTCGGTATTTAAGATTTCGGACATGAATTGACCTGTTGTGCTTTCTGCGCCTTTGGTACAAATGATAATAGGTTGGCCGTTATAAAAATCGCGTGCTTTACGCATTGTTTCGCGGAAAAACGCACCTGGTGTCACCACCAACCATGTGTCCATATCATGCATATCATGCATATCTGATGTGATGTGTAAATTATGCGGGATTTCCACATTTTCAAAAACCTTGTATTCGCCGTCATAAGACCACATAACGACATCCGCCCCGCCTCGCGCGGCGGTAATCGCCAGCGCAGTACCCCATGCGCCCGCGCCAATTACACCTACTTTCATTTTATTTTCCTTATTTTTCTCTCGATTACGGGGATAACTGTCAATCCATCATCAGATAAATCAATTGCACGCATATACGCTTCCTTTGCTTTTTCTACATCGCCTTTGGTTGCATACATGTCCCCCAGGTGCTCGAACAAAGAAGAACACGTTTCTGATACTTCGCCTACGCGTTCTAGTACTTCCAGCGCGGCATCCACCCCTTCGCGTTGTGCAACCACAACCCCCAGTGTGTCCCATGCCAGAATATCTGTTGGATTTTGCTGAACCAGCATCATTGCATAGTCATACGCATTATCCAATTCTCGGTTTTGTGCGGCCCAAATTTTTGCCTGCAACGATAAAATTTCGCCGTCCATAAACAATGTCTCAGACGCGTTACGCAAATCGTCCTGTGCGGCATCTATATCGCCAAACGCAAAGTAAATCTGGGCGCGTCCTTTGGTAAAGAATGCCCTGCCCGCCTGATTCAAATTGTCATCATTTAATGCGCGATTTATTACACGCAACGCTGCGCGCTTGTTTCCGTGTTGGATATGGTGTCCAACCAGTTTGTTTACCGCCGGCACGAACAATGGATGTGCACGCAATGCGTCTTGTAATTCATCTATATTGCCTGTTTTTTCAGCGGTTCGCAAAATCCCGAATAAATAGAATGGGCTGTCTGGGTTTATGCGATTAAAATACGTTGCCCAGTCGCCACGATTATTCCAAAAATAATTCCCCAGATAGTAATCTACTGCATTATTATTTTCTGCGAAATCTGGCGCTGTAATTTGTGCAAACCGCAACAACAGCATCGCCAAATCGGAATACATCATAATCTGGGTGTGTGAAACATTTTGTACCAAACTGAACGCCAGTTGATTTTTATACCCTGAATACACAGACCAATCTGGTATGTTTTCGTAATCCAGCATAAACATTCCACCTGGTCTTGCTGTAAAATTATCGCGCAGTTTTGCCGCCTGTTCGGTCATATTATTATGGTTATAGAACGACATGACGTACAGATAATCATTGATGTTCATAAAGTCAATGCTGACGTCGGCAAAGTTTTTTGCGGCCGTATCTATATCGCCCAGTTCTGCGTAAATTTGTCCGCGCACAAATGCTTTCCACGAAGTGTTTGTAGGCAATTTTTCAATGAATTTGAATGTGTTTGTGCGCCAGTCGTTCGCAATCGCAGACCATATGCGTAATGGTGCGGCCAGGGCAGATTCGTCTGATTTGTGGCGGTTGTGCAATTCTTTCCAGTTGTCGTTTTGAATCAAGTACGCATCGTAAATCAGTCGTGCTGGCATGCTTTTTTCATTCTTAAGCAAATGTGCGTCAAACGGCATGCGTCCACTTAAAAAATCTGATATGTAAACAGTGTTTTGTACAATTGGGTATTCTACATCGCGCAGATTTTCAATCAGTTTGTTTGCTGTATCAAAATCATTTACATACACCGCATGTTGTGATGCTAAAAACGCACCGTATTTGGTCGCAGGAAATTCGTATTGTGTGCCCTGCCCTGTGGTGTGTGTTGCATTCCAAATTGCGCCACCTGTGATGGCGATAATGGCAAATAAGCTAATTGTGATAAATAAACTTTCTATTTTCTTCATGGTTATGCTAGAATAATACTTATGAGTAATAAAGTCAAATTTGAACGTTATGCGGCATTGCTGCGCGAATGGTCGGAACGTATGAATCTGGTCGCGCCCAGCACGCTGAATGATATTGAAAATCGTCATATTGCGGATTCGGCGCAATTGGCGGATGTTTTGCCTAAAAATGTTAATATAATAGATTTGGGCAGTGGTGCCGGATTTCCGGGTGTGGTTCTTGCTATTTTGGGTTGGCGCGTCACATGTATCGAATCGATTGGTAAAAAGGTTGCTTTTCTGAACGCGGTAAAATCCGAATTAGGATTGGATAATCTGACGATTTATCATGGTCGTGTCGAAGATTATGTCCGGCATTTACCGGCAAAATCGAATGATTTTGTGTTTACTGCGCGTGCTTTTGCGTCCTTGACCAAGATTATGGACTATGTTGCGCACACAAAATACCGGCTTTTCTTATTAAAAGGTCGCGAAATTGCCGGGGAAATCGATTCGGCAAAGACTAAATATAAATTCGAATACGATCTGACTCCGTCTAAAACGGGCGATGGTTTTATTATTTCTGTGCGTTTTTGCCGGTAATTTCATGTGAAACATATGTTAAAATGTTGAAAAAAGAACGTATTTATAAAAAATAATAAAAAAGCCGGCAAAAGCCGGTATTTTTTATATTGTTGAAAAATATGTGTAATTTCATGTGAAATTGTTAATAACTTTATGATTCTATTGTGTTTTTAATATTGAAAATATAACTCTTGACCGAATCGTGCTGTTTTTATAACCTTTGATTGAAAAATGGAAGGGGTATATGACACATATAATTGCATTTGCGAATCAAAAGGGCGGGGTGGGCAAAACCACAACGGCTATTAACATTGGTGCGTCCCTGGCGGCAATTAAAAAGCGTGTATTACTGGTTGATTTGGACCAGCAGGGAAATGCGGGAACTGGTTTGGGTTTTGAGCGCGCATCCCATCGTCAAAGTGTGTATGGCGTAATTATGGGGACGGCGAACGCTGCTGATAATGTTTTGTCTACGGCGGTGCCTGGACTTCATTTGTTGCCATCATCTCAGGCGTTGGCCGGTGCGGACGTTGATTTGTTGGATATGCCAAATCGCGAATTTCGTTTGCGTGATGCGTTGCGTCCGATAATGGAATATTATGATTATATACTGCTGGACTGTCCTCCGGCGTTGGGGTATTTGACGATTAACGCATTAACGACGGCGGATTCGGTGATAATACCATTGCAGTGCGAATTTTTTGCTCTCGAAGGTGTGCAACAGTTAACAGATACGATTAACATAGTGCGCGAAAAATGGAATCCTGAATTAAATATATTAGGTGTGTTGCTGACAATGTATGATCGTCGTTATGGTTTGACGCGTGCGGTTGACGAAGACGTTCGCAAAACATTTGGTGATGTTGTATTCAAGACGGTCGTACCGCGTAATGTTCGCGTGTCTGAGGCACCTTCTCACGGCAAGCCGGCATTGTTTTATGATTTTAATTCAACTGGCGCCCAGGCATACTTGCGTGTCGCGACCGAGGTTGTAGAACGAACCACAGGGGGAACAGATGGCGAATAAATTTGGATTGGGACGTGGGTTGGCGGAAATTGGTGCTGCGCGTGGTGCCATACCTGATATATCATTACTGACCCAGACCGAACGTGTTGTTGTAAAACAAATTCCATTGGTGCAAATTGGTGCGAATCCAGAACAGCCACGCAAAACATTTACAGAATCTGAATTGTCGGACTTGGCTGCGTCAATCCGCGAACGTGGTGTCTTGCAGCCAATTTTATTACGCAGCGTTCAAAATCGCCCATACTTATATGAAATTGTGGCTGGCGAACGTCGCTTTCGTGCATCCAAGATGGCGGGGTTGTCTGAAATTCCTGCGTTGGTAAAAACGATGGATGATAATAACGCGCGCGAGATTGCGTTGATTGAAAATGTCCAGCGTGAAAATTTGAATCCAGTCGAAGAAGCGAATGCTTATAAAAATTTGATGGAATGTTGTGATTATGAACTGTCGGATGTTGCACGTCTGATTGGCAAGTCGGCCAGTTATATTCGTAATATGCTGTCGCTGACATCTTTGCCGGAATCTGTACAAAGTCTGGTAGAGCAGGGTGAACTGTCCGCTTCGCATGCGCGCACGATTGCGGTTGCCGAAAATCCAGAAGATTTAGCACACAAGGTTATTGCGGAAAAATTATCGGTCGCAGAAACAGATAAACTGGTAAAATCTGCGCCACGCGCAAAAACTAAACGTGCGCACACTCAAAAAACAATAGATACTGCGTCTGTGCGTGATATTGAATCGCGTATCAAGACCGCGTTGGGTGTGCCGGTAAAGTTGACTGAACGTCGCGGCGGGGCAGGGCAGATAACATTGTCTTTTGCAACCCGGACACAATTATATGAATTGGTTGAAAAACTAACCAAGTAAAAAAGTTAAGAAAAAGCCGGCAAAAGCCGGCATTTTTATATAAAGTATAAACATAAATAAATTTGTTAATTATTTACCGGCTTTTGCCGGCTTTTTTGTTGTTTTTATGTGTAAACAAAAAATAAATTGAAAATCGGCATTTGTTTTAGTAGTCTGAACATACAAATAAAAATTATGGGGCAAGTCATGGAAGAAAACAAATTATCGTTCGAAGAAGCGTACAAGCAGTTAATGGAATTGGTCAAAAAAATGGAATCAGGCGAATTGCCATTGGCGGATTCTGTTGCTGCATACGAACAGGGTATCAAGTTAAAGGCGTACTGCGAACAATTGTTAAAGGAAGCAGAACTGAAAATCGAAACTCTGAAAGTTGGCGCATAAATATAAAAAACAAATGGATTTTATCGTGGCGGACAAAGGTAAATTAACCCCGGTTATGCAACAATACGTTGATATGAAGTCTGAAAACCCAGACGCATTATTGATGTTTCGTTTGGGGGATTTCTATGAATCTTTTTTTGAAGATGCGCGCACAATCAGCGCGACATTGGGGTTGGTATTAACCGCGCGTGGCACCGACGGTAATGGCGAAGATATTCCGATGTGCGGTATTCCGTGGCATGCAGCGGACAATTATTTTGGTCGTCTGGTGCGTTCTGGGTACAAGGTTGCATTGGTTGAACAAATGGAAACCCCCGCCCAGGCCAAGGCCCGCGGGCACAAGTTTATTGAACGTCGTGTTGTTCGTGTTTTGACACCGGGAACCCTAACGGATGAAAATTTATTAAGCCCGAAAAATTCAAATTTCTTGGTTGCGATTGCGCCAATCGGTGGTGGCAAATATGATATTGCGGGCTGTGATATTTCAACGGGCGAATTTTTTATTGGCACAACCGCTGAACCGATTGATGACCTGGTTCGCATCAACCCAGCCGAGGTTATATTTCCATTCCACACCGCCGAAGAAAAAACGATTTCTAAACTGCGTGAATTATTTAAATCTGCCCCGGTTTATGAAAAACTGTATCATCGCGCGGACATAGACGTTGTTGTTTCGCGTGTATTTGGTGGCGCGGTTGATGCGGGCACGGCTGCGAAAAACGCAGATGGTGCGATATGTTTGTTGGCGGGTTATTTATTTAATACCCAACGCGACGCGACAATTACATTTCGTGCGCCGTATACATTCAAATCTGGCCGTCAATTATTGATTGACTCTGCCACCTGGCGCAGTCTGGAAATTGATGCGTCAATTAACGATGGTGGTGCATGTTTGATTGATGTGCTGGACGAAACGCGCACGGCGGCGGGGGCGCGAAAACTGCGTGCGTATTTACGGAATTTATCTGCGGACATTGATGAAATTATAATGCGTCAATCGCATATATCGCACTTTATGTTAAATCCAGACGTTTGTGCGTTGGTTGAAAATATTTTGTCGTCCATCCCAGACGTTGGGCGTTCTTTGTCGCGTTTGTTGTCGGGTCGTGGCACGCCACGCGATATGCGCAATATAACAGATTTTATTGCTGCGTTGCCACGGGCCCAGTTGTTATCATCGCGCCTGGATGCGGGCTTTGCGCCCCGTTTTAGCAACATAAACACACATGGCGATTTAGGCGCAAAATTGGTAAGTGCATTGTCAGAAGACTTGCCGACATTTTTCCGTGATGGCGGGGTGATTCGTGCGGGGTTTGATGCGTCGCTTGATAACATGCGTGAACTGTCAAACGGCGCGCGTGAAACGATTGCGGGCCTGCAGACCCAGTACATAACCCAGACAGGCATCAACACCCTGAAAATCAAGTACAACAATATTCTGGGCTATTTTATCGAGGTACCAAGTTCACGCGCTGACGTAATGATGTCGCCTGAATCTGGCTTTATTCATCGTCAAACAATGGCGGGCAACATGCGCTTTACGACATCGCGCCTGATTGATTTGGATAACGACGTCCGCAGCGCGGCGGAAAAGGCATCTGCAATCGAAGACGAAATTATCAAGGAATTAATCGAACAGATTCGTGAAATATCAGACGATTTGCTGTCTGCAGCGGACTTGTTGGCGGATGCGGATGTATGGGTTTCATTAACGCGTGTGGCAGATAAATATTCTTGGACACGACCGACCGTATCGGACGATTGTGCATTTGATATTGTTGGCGGCCGGCACCCAGTAATTGAATCTGTTTTACGCGCCCGTGGTGATAACTTTGTTAAGAACGATTGTAATCTGAATGCGCATGCAATTGCGTTGCTGACGGGGCCAAATATGGCGGGTAAGTCAACATACCTGCGCCAAAATGCGTTGATTGTTGTATTGGCGCATTTGGGTTCATATGTTCCAGCGGAACGCGCACATATTGGTATCTGTGACCAGTTGTTCAGTCGTGTTGGTGCATCTGACAACTTGGCGGCGGGTCAGTCCACATTCATGGTGGAAATGAGTGAAACAGCCAACATCCTGAACCGCGCGACAAATCGTTCATTTATTATCTTTGATGAAATAGGGCGGGGTACCGCAACCTATGATGGTATGGCAATTGCCCAGGCGGTATTAGAATACCTGGACGAAATGCAGCCCCGCACATTATTTGCGACCCATTATCACGAATTGACTGCATTGGCGACAAACGGCGGTTTGAATCATGTGTCTTGTCTGACGATTGATGTGCGCGAACATAACAACGAAATAATCTTTATGCATAAAATAGTTTCGGGTGTTGCCAACCGGTCATATGGTATTCACGTTGCGCGAATGGCGGGCATGCCGAAATCGGTTGTTGCGCGCGCAGAATGTGTGTTAAGTGCATTGGAATCGAACGAGCCTGCAATGCCATCGCAAAATTGTGCGCCGAAACCGGCACCTGCGCCAACGCCGAAAAAATCATGTGTTTCGGATAACATGTCGCCACAACTAAGTTTATTTGGTTAATTAAAGGGATTTTTTATGATTATAAAACCAAAGTATGTTTTTCAAGCAGACTCGTGCAATCTTGTTCAGCAAGAATTTTCAACCAAACAAGAATTGTATGATTTTATACACTCGTTTGATTTCAGAAGTCTGTATGACTCACATGGTAAACCAACATACGGAATTACCCGTGGGTTTCGCGATAACCAATTCAAGGTTGGTGCGCGTCTGGTAATTGATATTGATGGATACCAGGCAAAATCAAATATTATCTGGGGGCCACAATACTATGTTGGTCGTTCTGCTAATTGTAATAACAATGTGCTAAGGGTAGAAATGCCGGTTGTTCCTGGGATACTGTACGGCAACCGACATTATTCGGAATATCACAAGATATTTGCCAATGGCGACATGGTTTATGACCCTGTCCGCATGCGCCAGGTCTATCCGCCATGCGATGGCCGCCCGTCCGAGTTGACACGGTTTATCCAACAGATAGAAAAACAAAAATATAATCTGGACAAGATAAGATGACACAATCTGGTTGGGTAATTTTGGACAAAGATTCTGGGCTGTTTTCACGAACGGCGGGTGGTCGCGTTGCGCGCATGTTGGGAACGAAAAAGTTTGGACATATCGGCACCCTGGATCCGATGGCGACGGGTGTATTGCCAATTGCGATTGGCGACGCGACCAAGATGATTCCTTTTGTAGAAGACATGGGCAATCATACCAAAGAATACCTGTTTTCATGTCAGTTTGGCTTTGAAACAGACACATTAGACATAACCGGCACGGAAATTGCGCGCACAGACATTATCCCAAGCGAATCTGCCGTCCGCGCCGCAATACCGAATTTTATTGGGCGTATATCCCAGGTTCCACCAATTTATTCTGCGGTGCATATCGCTGGCGCACGCGCCTATGAATTGGCGCGTCGTGGTCGGGCGGTTGAAGTTCCACCACGCGATGTTGAAATTTTTTCGCTGGAATTGACGGAAATTTGCGGAACTTCATGGCATTTTCGTATGCAATGTACACCTGGCACATATGTGCGAAGTGTTGCGCGTGATATTGCGGCGGCCTGTGGCACGGTTGCGACGGTTGACATGATACGTCGCACGCAAACGAACGGCTTTGACATAAAAGATGCGGTAAAACTTGATTTTTTGGAAAAAGTATTTAATAATAGTGGAAATTTAGGTGAAAACCTGAAACCGGTGGATTTTGGACTGGGGGACATTCCGGTTCTGAATTTGCCTGATAAAGACGCTGAATTTTATAAAAACGGTGGCTTTATTGAAACGGGCGTGGCATGCGGTTTATATCGTGTTTATGCGGGTGATGTATTCATTGGCATTGGTGCGGTTGATGGCGGCGTGTTGCGACCAAAGCGAACTTTATAAAAATAACAAAAGGAAAAAGTAATGTCCGTTACAAAAGCAAAAAAATCTGAATTGATTCAGGAATACAAGGTGTCAGACGTTGACAATGGTGGTTCCGTTGAATCCCAGGTTGCAGTTTTGACAGAACGCATTCGCAACTTGACTGAACATATGAAGGCTAATCACAAAGACAACCATTCAAAACGTGGTTTGTTGTTGATGGTTAACCGCCGCAAGAAATTGTTGGCATATATCAAAAAGCGTAATGCATCTGATTACGAAGCCCTGATTAAGAAATTGGGTCTGCGTAAATAATAAAATCCCCCGATTGGGGGATTTTTATTTTCGCCGTTTGCATAAAATCATCGCCATACCGTTTGTCATAACTTTTTGAATTATTTTGTCGGGCATTAACATTTTGCCATTTTCTATCTTTATCATTTCAGAATGCGACACCCCCAATAATTTTGCACATTCAAAACGCGTGATATTCATTGAATTTCGCGCCATGCGCAGATAATTACCAAAATACCGCGCATCTACTAAAACAATTGCCATTTGATTCCTCCCTTTTATTTTATCAAATAAAAAACCGCACATTAAAGGCGGTTGGAGGTTAAGAACTATACAGATATAGTGCTGTTTATTTATGTATATCACAGCCCCCCAACCAATGTTGGAGAAAATTTAAAGTCTTTCGACTATCTGTAACGGGTTCTTACACCCCACACCGGTTTCCCAATGCCCATATATTATAATTGATATTTTTGATATATTCAACCGATTAGATAAATAAAAGTTTAGTTCAGCAAATAAAAACAGAATTTTTGAAAAAAATTCTGTCATCCCGTGGCTTGACCACGGGACCAAGGTGGATTCCTTATAACAAATTGTTCAAGTCAT
>JBKSMY010000019.1:0-16339 GCA_046882065.1 Alphaproteobacteria bacterium
GATATCAATATCATCTGTAATAACGTCAGGCATAACCCCGGTCGTATTATTGATTACTTTGCGTGCCAACTGGTATTCGCTATCCCCAGTTGTTCTGCGTGGCCAATAAAGAATCGGAAACTTCGTTGTCATTGGTATGAATTATATCAGATTCGGGTGATACAAAAAAGGGGGCTGGGTTAAATAAAGGGCTTGATTTTTTATTTTTTCATTGTGTCGTACCATTTTTTCAGGTTTTTCCACACAATATCGATGTTCTTTTTTGTTGTATCATAGAAATCAGTCGAGATACTTACACTAAACAAACTCTTGGCCAGGGCTGGAATCATGGTCATAAACATAGCGATAAATATACCCATCAGCACAATGGTAACCAGGCTGTCATTGCGCATCATCAAGGCGTCCATCAAAAATTTCGAATCGTTATTGGTTAATGCGGTTGCCAACGCAGGCGCCCCCGACCAATCGCCAAATATCGCGTTCAAAAACATTATTGCGAATGCTATAAAAACTCCTGTAATCGCCAGTCCCAGCGTACTTGATATAACATAATCGATAATTCCGCGAATCGTATTGCCGGCACCCGCCAACGATATTTTCCATCCTTTGAACAGCCACGCTAAAAACATCAGCGGCAACATTATTAAATCCATAGATAATGTGATGAATATTTCCAGAAAATACAATGGAATTGGCAGCAGCGCCATAAAGAACAAAACTAATATCGCCAACCCCGCGAACAGCATAATAACATTTGGGAATATTGGGATTCCCCACATAATTTCATGCATATAATCCGAATCGAATGCCATATTCATCATTGCCCATCCGACCGTCATCCCCAGTCCTGTCATCTGATGGACGCCCGCCAATTCGCACGCCAAATTATGTCGCAGTTTTGGGGAAAACGCCCCCCGATTCGCGGCACGTTCGTCAATGGACACAGGATCAGCGATTGCGGTTGCTACAACACATGCGTCGAATTTGTCGTCATGAACAACTGCGCGATTTAATGACAGGCCAACATTAAATATGGGTTCGATTGCGATTTCTGACACCAGTCGGGGCAGGGGTGCAACCAACAATATCGAAATAAATATCAATTTCATCAGATGTGTTGTAAATGTGTTTGCAACAGACCAAGGTTGTTCCACCTTGTGATTTAAGAAATTATCAACCAAACGCCATGCGAACCATATCGCCGACAGCATTACTGCAAACGGAATAACCACATGCCCCAGTGCGCTGAAAATTCGCGGCAAAATATTTGACATGGTCGCCATAATGTCTGCGAACATTTGGCAAGACCAACAACTGGAAAAAAATGAATATGCGTCACTCATATCGACAGGTGCCGTTGAACGATAAATTGAAAAACCGGCAATTACACCAACACCTGCAACGCCGCCGATGATAAACGGTGCCGCCGCCCCCGCCGTAAAAGGCAAGAAGGATAAAAACGTAATCCAAAATTTTTTTAGACGATTCATTGTTTTTAATTATACCACATTTTGTCCCAAATGTGATATAATTGAAAAGATAAATATAAATCAGAGAATGTATTTCATAAAAAAGTCGTTTTTAATGCTGGTTTTTATGGCGGTGTTTTGCGCACCTATTCCTGCGCATGCCGACATAATTGATGCGCTGAATTTGTCGCCATTTGTGCCAATGGTTTTAGATGCGTTGATGATGGTTGCAACCGGTACATACGAATTTTTTGTAGGGACAAGTACGCAACCCGGAATTATTCAGGTTTTGATATGGTTGTTTCTAGGATTCACGCTGACGCTTAGTCTGGCAAAAATGTATTTTCCCAAAAAATGGCTTGGGTTTATTGGTCTGTCTGGTGGCGGTGAATTCGAGGCTGGAAAAATCACCGGGTTCAAGATTGTTGAAAACATCGCAAAGCCTGGCATGCGCGCGGTAATTGCATCAATCTTGTTGTTACAATTAAAGCCTGTTTACATGACCGAATGGTTGGTCAATCCGTTTTTACAACTGGGCGCGATTTATACGCACGAAATAACGGCGCAAATAAACGAAGGCGGGATGTCTGCCCCAGACGTCAAATGTCCTGCGGAAATTGTTGAAAAGGCATGGATTTCGGAACGGTCTTGTGAATTTTTGGTTCAGCCTGTATCCGATTTATCACATGCGAACAACCAGATTATCAAACGTGGGTTTGAATTCTTGACAACTGGTCTGCGTGGTCTTATTACCATGGTTCCGCACGGTGGCGAAGACTTTTTGAATCTGATAACGGGCATACTGCTGATATTCACATTCGTGGGCAGTAATGTGTTCATGGCATTGTTAATCATCCAGGGTATTTTTAACTTTGGTATGCAGTTAATTTTGTATCCGTTCTATGTTTTAACCTATGTGTTCAAATCAAGTGATAAATGGCTGGATGTCTGGCCGGCGTTTAGTGGTATTACCAAGGCATTACAACAATTGATTGTCACTATGATTGCGTGTTCATTTATGTTGTGTGTGAATCTTGCGATTATCAAAGCGTTGTTCCAATGGAATACATCTGTGTTTGTTGTTGCTGCCGGCGGTACTGCACACAGTAATGTTCCGACGGTTGCAAATTCCGCCATGGGATTTGGCGAGCATTCGATATTGTGGCTGTCTGCGATATTAACATTTTATTTGATGTTGCGTATTTTTGATAAAACCCAAGAACAATTAAAGAAGTATATCGGCAGCGGTATGGATGGGCTGTACAAACAGGTGAAATCAGACGCAGGTACAATAACGGGCAACATAAAAAATTGGGGCAAATCCGTGGGCAAGGCGGTTGGTTGGATAAAGGGCAAATAAAGAACAATGAACGAATGGCTGTCATCTTTGGTGGATTCGACGGTTCAGTGCTGGGGCTGTGGCGTGTTTGATCGCCTGTTCCAGATTGTTTCTGATGCGGCGGCCCTGGTTTATGACAAGTTCGCATATTTTTGCGTTGTTTTGTTCTGTGTGTTGTTTGCGTTTTTTGTAGTGAACGCGGTTTGGAAAACTGTGCGTGGAAATACATCTGACCCATTATACGAAAAATCAGTCCAGCGCGTATTTGTTAATGCCATAGTGTGCATTGGGCTGTTGGGCATGGGTGTCGCGCTGCCTCGTTTTTTAACAACGGTTACATTTGAACCTGTCGCCCAAGTCGCGCAAACTTACACCGCTGCGATGATTAACCTGGACAACGAAACGATTGCGGAGAAAGTCACCTATCAGCCACAAAAAATGAGTGAAGATGGTTTCTATCGTCCCGAATTGCGTGATAAAATTATCATGCTGATGAAGACTACGATTACCCAGTTTCAATCATACATGAAATTGGGAATTGCGGTTATGGATTCTGCATTCACATGGCGTGCATTGCTGGGCATAGGCAGTCTGATTAAGCATATTATTCTGTTTGTTATTGGGCTTTACCTGACGTGGAGTTTCTTTAAGTTATTCTTTCGTTATTGTTGCTATTTCGCAGATATTATTATTGCGATGGCGTATTTTGCGTTTTTCTTTCCGTTGTCACTAATGCTGTTTGCGTTTAATGGTGCGGACAATGTGCCAAAGTGGATAGGGGGATTGGGAAAAACAGTCGGTGTGAATCAATTTAAGAATCTGATTAACGCAATTATCACATTGGCATCAGCGGTAATAACCTACACAGTTATTATGGCGATTATTGCGAAATTCTTTTCTAATCCCGGTGAAACCAGCGCTAATTTAATGAATGCGATTACAACCGGTGAAATATTTGATGCAGACCTGGACTTGAAAAATGTAGAAGCGATGACTCTGACCAGTTGTGTTGTCTTGGTATATGTTTTGAATTATATCCAGGGACAGATTCCTCAGGTTTCAAAGATGGTTCTGTCCGTATTCGGTGTCAGCGAAAATAAACAGTTAAGTGAAACGTTGGCAAATGATATGATGGCGTTGACCCAAAGCGTTGTGGACACGACCAAGAAAATCGGCGAAACAATCATTTCAGGTGGCGAAAAAGACAAAGATAAAAAATAATGTGGAAGGCTAAACTGATTTTAATTGCTGTACGTTTTATCATGGGTGCAATTGCGCTGGGGTTGGGGATTTGGTATTTATCATCATCTCTGGGCGGGTCCGCATTAACGTATACCAGTATGGGAAATTTTTTGACTGCTGCCGGTGTTGAAAACGGCGATATAGCCAGTGCCAATGGTTGTTTTATGTGTCGTTATATTGCCGACTTATTTTCAGTCATTGGGGATGCGACTGAACGTTTCTGGACTTTGATGGTTGAAAATCTGTGGGTCTTGATGGTAATCGGCTTTGGTATTTTTCTGTTCATACACACCGCCCAATATATATTCGACCACGCAAAAAAAACGATAAATTATGAAAAACCAACCGAGCATAAGATAGAAGTCAAAGCCTGGTGGGACAAGATATGGAAACTGGGCGTACGCCTAATGGTTGTTGGTGTGTTAATGGGTGCGCTGGGTATGGGGGGAAATGCGGCATTGCGCAGCGTGTCGCAATTAACAATTACGCCTGTTTTATATGTTGGTGCAGAATTGGGAATGGTGGCAACTGGTGTGTCTGATGCGGCGCAATGCGGTGCATTGGAAAATCATGATACGGGTGACACGGCCGATATACTAAACCCAATCATGCAACCATTTATGTGTGTTATGGGTAATATCAACAGCGTTATGTTGGCGGGGGCGGCGGGTGGCTTTGCCATGATGAATTATGCCTGGCTGGATTTGGGTGGTGGCGCGTTCACATGGTTGGCTGGGTTAACATTAGTGCTGATGTTCCTGGTAATCGGATTTGATTTATTCTTTCAGATATTATCAATTGTATTCAAACTGGTATTCATAATTATATTTTTGCCCCTATTACTGGCTGCAGCTGCGTTCGAAGGCACCTGGTCCAAGGCAAATAAATTGTTCAGCAATGCAGTTGGCATGGTTGTTTCTTCTGCTATTCGAATTATTGCCATCACGTTAAAAGTTTTATTACTGTACGCAACTGTATCTTTTGCCGCCGACATGTATTTCCCAGGTCCGCGTGATGGTTATACATCAATCTTGCCACCTATGATGGGAATGCATGCCGAAAACCCAGACGCCCAAACATTGTCAGTTATGAATGTTTTTGCGACATGCGAATCTGTGGCATTGGTTGATGGCGAAATGGACAAAGATAAATTCAAAAATTGCTTTACTGCGCACCGTGCGACGGTTGAACGTGCGTATCCTGGTGCATTTGATTTCTTGTCAGACGGCTGGGATTTTCTGTTGATGATGGTATTTCTGTTCTTCTTGTACTATTACGCAATCAGTCCGAAAATAGATGCGTTGTTGCCAAACGGTTCGTTCAAGGCTCCTATCCCGGGCGAAAACTCAAATGTGTCAACGGGTGAACAGTTTGACTATGGTGCATGGGTACACGACCTGGGGCAGAAACTATGGGCTGTGCCTGTTCAGATAACAGAAAAAATTACCAAGGCTATGGAAAAGAAATAATGCGTACGTTGCGAAAAATCTTATCAAAAATATGCGTCATTGTTTTGGCGGTTGGGTTGATAACACCTGTGATGGGCGCATCTGCAAATCTGCCGATGGGGGACATTGGCGACCATGGCACATGGGCGACCGAAAACAATCGTGAAAAATTCATAACGCAACTTACGGGTGACGTAGAACAATTCCAGGGTGAATTTCAAAAGCAACTTGTTCGCGACTATGTTCCTATAGAGGCAAAAATTGGTCTTGCATTTATGAATGCGCTGTCATTTATATCTGATGTTTTGGATTCGTCTTTGGTGCGGTTTGTAATTCTGTTTATGTTTATTGCGTTTGGATTTTGGATATTTTTTGACACATACAATATGATGCAATCGGGCAAGGGGGATATTCAAAAACACCTGACCGAGATTGTAAAAAAAGGCACCATGATTGCTATCTGGGTTGTGATATTGCGATTTGGGCCCGCCCAGATATTTATGTGGGTAATGGGGCCGATTGTCAGCGTTGGTACATATGTATCGGATTTAATCTTAGGTGCTGTTGCGCAAAGTGCGGGCGCAGATTTGCCTGACACATGTGCGGCAATTCGTGAATACGCAATCGCGCATACGTCTGCAAATAATATTGTCGAAGCAACCGCGGCGGCTGATATGCTGTGTGTCCCAACACGCATGTCTGGTTTTTGTTATACAGCGATTGCGGCTGGTTGGAAATGGATTTTGTCTGGTATCGGCACCAGCGGATTTTCTGTTATCGGTGGTATTGTTTTTATAGTTGCTTTTATTGTGCTGGCCTGGAAGTTTGCGTTTATGGCATTGGGGGTAATTGCAGATTTGTTTTTGGCGGTTATGATGCTGCCATTTACGGCATTGACCCAGACAATCAGCAGTACGTCGTACAAAGGCATGGCGGGTGGTATTTTTAATCAGTTCTTGGGGATTTTCAAAGCAGAAAAACTGGACGCGCAAATCGAAAAATTTGTTAATGCTGCATTGTATTTTGTATCGCTGTCAATTGTGGTTGCGTTTTGTGCTGCCTTGATGTCGGGTGTGATAGATACTGATTTGTCATCGCGTGTTCCGAACTTGAATCCAGGTGGATTTTTAGAAACGGCATTGGTTGTTGCGCTGACATGGTGGTTTGCGAATCGTGGTATGGAAATTGCGGGCAACCTGGGCGGGAAAATCACGACCAAGGTTGGCGATCAGATGCGTGGCGATATTTCCACCCTGTGGAAGAAATCGTATGGCACAGCCAAAGACTGGTGGAATATTATTCGTAAAGGCAAGAAATAAAAATCCCGCCAATTGGCGGGATTTTACTACCATAACTTTACACGTTCACCTGGGGTAATATACATTGGTGAATCTGGTTTTATATCGAATGCATCATACCACGCATTGATATGTGGCAAAATACCATTTACACGATTTTTACCCAACGAATGTTCGTCGACTTTGGTCAGGCGAATTTCTTCGTCCTCGCGAATGTTTTGCGCCCATGCGCCGGCGTACGCGATAAAAAAGCGTCTGTCAGCGCTGATGTTTTCTGCATCACCCGTATGTGTGCCAAAGTTTTTATATGCATCATACGCGATTGATACGCCACCATAGTCCGCCAAATTTTCACCCAATGTAAATTCGCCGTTCGCGTTAATTTCATCATTGATTTTAATTTTGTTGAAAAATTCTTTCATAACATTTGCGCGAACCTCAAATCTTGATGCGTCCAGTACTGTCCACCAGTCTGTCATGTTTCCATCCTTGTCAAAATGGCGTCCAGAATCATCAAACCCATGTGTCATTTCATGGCCGATAACTGCACCAATTGCGCCATAGTTAAACGCATCGTCGGCCGCCATATCAAAGAAAGGATATTGCAAGATACCCGCAGGGAAACATATTTCATTTGTTGACGGATCGTAGTACGCATTGACTTCGTGTGCGTTCATATACCACAACGTTGGGTCGTTTTTCTGGCCGATTTTTTCAATCCAGAACGCATCTTCGAACTGGGCGACACGAATCATATTTTCCCACAGCGAATCATTTTTGATTTCCAGTTTTGAATAATCGCGCCATTTATCCGGGTATCCAATTTTTGCGCGGAACGTAGACAGTTTTTCCAATGCCTTTTGCTTGGTTTCGTCTGACATCCACCCCAGGTTTTCAATACGCATAGCATACGCACGTTGCAGATTTTTTACCAGCGTTTGCATACGTTCCTTGGCGTCTTGGGAAAAATATTTTTCAACATAAATGCGGCCGACTTCTTCGCCCAACGACCCGTCAATCAGCGACACAGCACGCTTCCAACGTGGTTTTGGTTCTTTCTGTCCGGCCATTGTGCGGTTATAGAAATCGAATGAAATATCATATGTTTTATCGTCCAGCACCGTATCTGCCGCACTAACAATACGATATTTCAAATAAGTCTTAATCAATTCGAAATCAGTATCATTCATAATTGCGATTGATTCTGCGATTGCCTCAGGCTGGGCGATGTTCATAAACTTTGCGGCCGTTGCCCCGCGTGCAGACAAAAATGCGTCCCAATTAAATCCAGGAAATTCTTTTTTTACCTGCTCCAAACTCATTTTATGATAGTTCGCATGTGGATCGCGTAATTTTTCTTTTGGATAGAATGATTTTGCCATGCGTTCTTCCATTGCGTACAGTTTATCAACGTCAACTGGTACGCCAAAGTTCTTCATCTGTTTCGCGATAAAGTCGCGATATTTTTTGCGGATTTCAACAGATTTTGCGTCCGTGTCGAAATAGTAATCACGCGACAATCCTAATCCGCCCTGACCAATATTATACAAGAAATGTTCGCTGTCTTTTTCATCCAACGCAACCCCGTCCCCCCAGAAAGCAGATGAATATGTAAATGTTCTGCCCATATATTCTTCCAGGTTTTCGCGTGTCAGACTATCGATTTCTGCCAATTGCGGTGTGACAGGCTTCACGCCATCTGCGTTCAGTTTCTTTTCATCCATCGCGATTTTATACAAAGTGCCAATTTTACCTGTGTCGTTTTCTGCGACTTCGCGCGTGCGTTCCAGATTTGTGTTGCGCAAAACTTCAAATGCGCCAAATCGGGCATAGTCATCTGGAATTGGATTTTTCTTTTGCCAACCACCATTTGCGTATGTATAAAAATCATCACCCGGTTTAACGGTCATATCCATATTTTCCAGTTGTATACCTGCCATAACTACTTTCTCCTTTGTGTAAAAATATGCCCATACAATTGCTGTCACAACCGCGACAATTCCAATAAAGTTCCAGAATTTACTGTCCATTTTATTTCACCAATTTTACCACCACTTCGTCCAAAATCAGCATTCCGTTTGGTGTTGCCGATATTCGGTCATCGTTAATTTGAACCAGGCTTGGATTGTTCCGTGCCCAGTCCATATCAATAACGTTTTTTATCGTGTCTGTCAATCGACAACCGCGTATTGTGCGCAACCCGGTCAGAATCATTTCGACGGCGCGCGCCGTATTGTCCAGTTTTTCAAACCGTGCGTTGTTGCCCAACTGTTCGTACCAGGTGCCGTCAAAAAATACGCGTCCTGCCGCCCCGCGCCCAATTCCAATGTATGCATCCCCATCCCAAACATTCTGGTTGTGTCGACACTCTGCGCCTGGGGTGGCATAGTTTGAAACCTCGTACCGTGGCAGACGCAATGTGTTGCCAATCGCCATATACATCTGTGCCATTGTTTCATTGTCTGGCATGTTCAGGTTCATTTTGCCGAATGGTGTATCCGGTTCAATTGTCAGTTCGTACATTGAACAATGCGTCAGTCCCATTTTGTTAATCTGCCTGCACAATTCTATTACATCCCCGACCGTATCCCCGGGCAGACCATAAATAAAATCTGCAGACACGCGCAATCCCATTTTTTGTGCTGTGTCCAGCAAATTCAGCGCATCCGCCACACTATGTCGTCGTCCCAAGAATTTTAATTTTTCGTCACTCAGACTCTGTACCCCGACGGACAGACGATTTGCGCCCGCCGCGCAAAAATAGCGCAGTTTATTTTCGTCCAATGTGCCTGGGTTTGATTCAAGTGTGATTTCAGCATCGGCCAATAAATTAAAGTTTGTGCGAATTGTATTCATGATTTTTTCAAAACACAGCACAGGCATCAGCGACGGTGTTCCCCCGCCAAAAAACACAGTTGGTACGTCAATCCGTCCTAATTTTTGTGCCCAGAATTGAATTTCATTACAAATGTCATTGGTATATTTGTCCCAGTCCGGTGTCGCGCACGCGGCGGAAAAGAAAGCGCAATAATTGCACTTGGACATACAATATGGAACGTGAATATAAATGTTGTGTTGCTTATTTGTCATATTGCTCACATTGTACACCAGCAAAAATGATGTGCAAGGGTGAAATGAAAACACTTTCCCAGACCAAGATTTTATGTTATAATAAACGCAACGATATTCATATGAAGGCAGGGAAGGTATCATTTTTATCGCTGATTTTTGCGCCATTCGTTGCATTTGCTGCGAACGAAGGGGTGCCGTCATATTATCAGACGCAATCGGCACCAAATGCAAACCAGGCGTCATACGGTCACTATGCGGACCAGGGCTATACAAAA
The DNA here is from genome assembly GCA_046882065.1 of Alphaproteobacteria bacterium. Classification (GTDB taxonomy): domain Bacteria; phylum Pseudomonadota; class Alphaproteobacteria; order Rs-D84; family Rs-D84; genus Enterousia. The sequence goes on from JBKSMY010000019.1 coordinate 10,144, forward strand.
TACGTTGGTAAATCCGGCAACAAACAGGTTGTTGGGTCTCGTACATATTCTTATCAGGTTCCGCGTCCCGCGCAAATGCCAACATTTTCTGGCACTATGACGGCAAATGGTATTGCGATGCCTGCCTCGTCAGAACCTGCTACAACGGTTTATGCGGGCTATTCTCGTCGTTTTTCGGATTTTGAATTTGAAACTGGCGTAAATTCCATTTTGGAATGGGACGACATGGTTTGGAATGAAATTCGTGTTGGCGCGCGTCACAATTTCAGTTTGCGTGATTTTGATTTGTCTGTTTATGGTGAATATGCGTATGGTGACATGTCGCATGGCGGTTTGTCTATGGACTATGACTTAAAACCGTTTGATTCACGATATCCAGAATATGGTATCTTTACTATTTCCGTGGGTGATCAATCTGGACGCAGTAATTATTTCCGATTTGGCATTTCTGCGCATCATATTTGGGATATTGGCGGCTGGAAACTATCGCCAACATTTGGTTATGAAATATTCAAACATAATCTGGAAATGTCCAATCATTATTACCCGAATCCTGGTGTGTATTTGCCTTTGATGACCAAGGACGGATTCTATGTGTTTGGAAATGAATCTGGGCAATATTTTGCGGTTCCTGTTGGCACAACGCCCCCAGATGACTGGTACCAGGTATGTATGTCACCCGAAGATATTAAGTTAGTATCTAATTCTATAAACTCATCTGGATCTGAATATGGTTTCCCATATCTGGGTGATTCTTTGACGACCGAAGATTATAATATTTCGCTGGGTACAATTCCATGGGGTGTTAGTGCGGGCGAATGTGTAATTATCGGTGGTGATGGTCCAATTGTGGTCGAAGGTACGACCCATATCTATAATACCACTTGGTCTGGATTCTATGTCGGGCTTGAGGTTGAAAAGCAGATGACCCTAAAAGACAAACTGCGTCTGTACATGCAAGTTGGTATGCCAAAGTATTCATCCGAGGGCATCTGGCCAAATCGTACCGACTGGCAACAGAACCCCAGTTTCCTGGACGAGGGCAGCAACGGTTCTTATTCATACGCCGCTGAATTGGAATACAACTACAAATTATCAGACCGTCTGCAATTGGCATTAAAGGTTGATACAAACCTGTTCCATGTTGGCAAGATTGGTGGGGAATTATATGTTGCAGAATACAGTTACTATGCGACAGATGAAAACGGTCAATGGATAATGAATCCTGTTTATAATACCGATGGCACCATTGCCTACTATGTACCAGAATTGATAGATGTCGAGGCACATACCGAAAAAGTTTCGGAAGCATTAAAGCACGCCACATGGCAATCCTTTGGAATCCATCTGGGTGTAAAATACGCATTCTAATTTTATGTGGGGGAATTGATGAATAAATTCGCAATGTGGCTTGGTGCTGCTGTGTTTTGTATGCCTTTATCGGTTTGGGCGGACCGTGGTTCATTTGATTCCACGCGTTGGTATGATATGATTGATTCTGTGCGTGCGCGTGCCACGTCCGAGAATATTTCTGAAGCCACAATCAATGACACGCTTAAATATCCATCGTTTATTCCGTCTATTGTGCGCAGCGATGCAAACCAATCTGAATTTAAATTGACGCTAGATGGTTATTTGGCGCGCACGGTAAGTCAAACGCGAATATTTGATGGTCAGAAAATGCGCAAAAGTTATCCGACGTTGCTGTCCCGTGTTGAAAATAAATATGGTGTGCCACCGCACGTCATGCTGGCGTTTTGGGGAATGGAATCAAACTATGGCGCGGTGAAATCGCGTCATAAACTGACCGACGCATTTTTTACGTTGATGTACGATGGCCGTCGTGAAACATTCTTTACGAATCAGTTAATTGCGTTAATGAAAATTGCTGATAGAAATAAACTGGACATCAATTCTATATCTGGTTCATGGGCGGGCGCAATGGGACATTTTCAGTTTATTCCAACAACCTTGGCGCAATATGGTGCGGACGGAAACGGCGATGGGCGGATTGATATTATCAACAATATATCAGACGCGATGTTCAGTGCGGGAAATTATCTGAATAAATTGGGTTGGAACAAGAATGAACGCATTGTCCGTCGTGTTGTATTACCAGGCGATTTTGATGTGTCGCTGTTAGATGGCGGAACAAAATTGTCTTTGTCGCAATGGGCGGCCATGGGGATTGTGAACCCGGACGGCTCGCCAATTCCAACGAATGATATGACGGCGGGCCTGGTTGCAGATATTAACGCAATTGAAACTGCGCGTGCAGATGCTGCTGCGACCGCAGGGCTTGACACAGATGTTGCGCCAATGCCTGTTATAACGGCATACCTGACATACCCAAATTTTTACAGGATTAAGCGTTGGAATAATTCTAATTGGTATGCGATTGCGATTGCGACGCTGGCGGACGAATTACATTAGTTGCCTTTGTTGTTTAATTTCGTATTAAAGACACGCATGCGCACCCCAAACAGTTTTGTTTTATATATGCGACTGTGCGCAATAACTTGCCTGTATCGGGATTGTTAACGATAATTTTTTCAACACGAAATTCGCACAAAAAATCAGCGATTGCATCTATGTTATGCGTTGTCCAAATTTGGCGCTGATTACATGCGAATGTTAAATGATATAATTGTGTTTGTGGAAAATGCCGCAGTTGTAAGACATTGAAATTTTTTTCCATTTCTTTGATTTTTTTTTCGGAATAAATATCACTCTGGCGTCCCAGTGCATCTTCAATCCACAAAATAATTGGCCGTTTGTTCAGTTTTTGTGTGCATGTCCAAGGGTTGTTTTTTTTGTTTGTTCGCCGCTGACAGGGCTGTGTTCTAATGTGTTGTCGAATCGATGCGACGGGAATAAAAAAACAAATAGTGTTCATAATAGATTTCATTTTACAAACCTTGACGCGCCGACCTTTTTATGTCAGTTCCTATCATAGTCGTAATTTTCTGCTTTTGCACTAGGACTGTATTCGTTCAAGTACGATTAGCCCCAACAAATAAAAACGTTGAATATTAGGCATTTGTTTGATATTCTTTTCCCGTAGATTATACAAAGGGATGTATTTATGGCTATCAAAGTCCGCGATTTCGAGGTAAGATTAACCCGAAACAAAGAAGAAAGAAAACAAGTGCGTCAATTGCGTTATCAGGTATTTTGCCTGGAAGAGGGCGCTGGGGCTACCGAAGAACAACGTGCCCTGGGCGAAGAATATGACGCATATGATCGATTTGCGGAATATATGGCGGTTTTTCATCAGGGACGTGTTGTTGGTACATATCGTATCATTGATCGTAATGCGGCGGAAAAAATGGGTGGGTTCTATACCGAAACGGAATACAATCTATCAAAAATCAAAAAGTATCCTGGCAATATTGCTGAAATGTCGCGTGCATGTGTGTCGCCCGAGTATCGTGAAAATGCATTGGTAATGCGTTTGTTATGGGCGGGGCTGGGTGAAATGATTGTGCGCCGCAAAATTGGTGTTGTTTTTGGTGTTGCATCATTTGTTGGTACAAAACCTGCGCGCTCTGCTCAGGCGATTTCATATTTGTATTACAATCATCTGTCACCATTGCGTTTGCGTGCAACGGTATTGTCGGAAAACTTTGCGGATGGTGTAAATCCTAAAATGTCGCGCATGAACATTTTGCCGCGTGAATTCGTGGACGAAGCGGACGCTAAATCCGAAATGACACCATTGATTAAGGGGTATTTGCGTCTTGGTGCAACATTTGGTCGTGGTGTATTTGTTGATCTTGCGTTCAATTCGTATGACGTCTTTGTTATTTTGGAAACGCGCAAAATGAATGCTGCGTATCAGAAACACTTCTTGGGGCGTGAAAATGCATTGGGTGCACCGGCTGACGACAAAGAAAATATTATGAAAACGGTTGGCAAGATTATTACCTTGCCTGTGGTTGGCCCGTTCAAGGTTGTTCGTGCATTTGTTGACTTCTTGCTTCGTGAAGATGCGGCCGATGCAGAGTATATCGAAGATACGGAAAAATCAGAAAACGAAGAATAGTTATCATGGCAAAATTACGCAAGCAAAATGTATTTAACACAACGACTGCAGCGATTAAATTCGTGCTGTTCTGGATAATGGTTGTTATCCAGTTACCATTGTTGGTTTTACTGCCACGTCGTTGGGCGGTTCAGTATATGCCTGTGTTTATGTGGTTCTTGGTAAAGTTGGCTGGTATCAAGATTGTTGTGCATGGTAAACTAACCGACGCGCGTCCATTGATGGTTGTGTCCAATCACATATCTGTATTTGAAATTGCGACATTCCCTTTTGCATTCAGGGGCAGTTTTATTGCCAAAAAAGAAATGGAAAACTGGCCATTGGTTGGTTGGGTTGCGAAACGCTTTGGTGTAATTTTTGTTGATCGTCGTCCGTCGCACGCGCGTGATGCGCTGGCGGTTGTACAAAAGGCGGTCCAGACGGTTAAGTATCCGATGATACTGTTTCCCGAAGGAACTACAACAAATGGTGCATATGTAAAACCGTTCAAAAGTTCTTTGTTCAACTTTGTTGAAAATTCGAACGTCACGGTTCAGCCTATGGCAATGCATTATCGATACAAAGATGGTTCTGTGATTGATGAACAAACGATGGCCGATCACTTTGCGTACTTTGATAACAAAAAAATGGATATGGGCCCACAATGCAAACGTGAACGCAGCGCATTTGGCCAGGTATTTCACATCATGATGCTGGGCGGATTTACAGTTGAAATTACATTATTGCCGCCACCGCCCCTGGCGGGTATGGACAGAAAGCAGATTGCCGACGTACTGCACAAAATCGTGTCGGAAAAATACATGGAATTAAAAGATAAAAAATAATAAATAAAAAATAAAAGAGATATTAAAAATGAAAATTGAAAATTTATGTGTGCGCCGTTTAATTGGTGATGTCGCAGGTGCAACAACCCACGGTCATAAAATGGCTATAAAGGGCGGGTATATTTATCAAACCTTTCAGGGGGGGTATACATTGTCTCCATTGGGGTGGCGTGTAGTTCGTAATATTGAAAATATAATAAGACAAGAAATGGATGCGATTGATGGTCAGGAAATTTTGATGCCTGTTGTGTCCGGGGCGGATATATGGCGTGAAAGTGGTCGCTATGATACTGTTGATGTTTTGGCTAAATTCAAGGGGCGTTCAGGCGCAGACTATGTATTAAATCCGACACACGAAGAAGTGGTGGTTGACTATGTAAAATCTGTATTGGAAACATATCGTCAAATGCCTTTTATGGTTTATCAGATTCAGACTAAGTTTCGTGATGAATTGCGTGCCCGTGCGGGTTTGATTCGTACGCGTGAATTTATTATGAAAGATGCGTATTCTTTCCACGAAACCCAGTCGGGTTTGGAACAATATTATAATAGATGTTTGCATGCGTATGAACGGATATTTGCGCGTTGTGGCTTGAAGAATGTGGTCAGCGTGATGTCTTCTACAGGTGATATGGGTGGCAGTATCGCACACGAATTTCAACTGATAAACGATATGGGCGAAGATACATTGTTCTTGTGTGAATGTGGATTTAACACAAATAAAGAGTTAGTTGATGATGAAACCGAATCCTGTCCAAAATGCGGCAAGAAAATGCGTCGTGTTCGCGGAATTGAGATTGGTAATATCTTCCAGTTGGGTACTAAATATTCAGATTCTATGAACTTGACATATGCAGCATCTGATGGTGAAATCAAGCACCCAATTATGGGATGTTATGGTATTGGCGTTGGACGCACAATGGCCGCCATTATGGAAGAAAGTGCAGATGACAAGGGGCCAATTTGGAATATGGCTACGGCGCCATTTGCTGTACATGTAATTGGCTTGCCAGACAAAGAAGGGCGCACATTAGCGTTGGCGTCTGAAATTTACGAAAATCTGAAAAAAGCAGGAATCGAGGTGATTTTAGATAATCGTGATGCGCGTGCAGGCGAAAAATTTGCGGATGCGGACCTGATTGCTGCCCCAATTCGTCTTATTGTATCTGCTAAAAATCTGGCGAATTCTGCAATAGAAGTTAAATATCGTGTTAATGATGTGGATACCGACAGTTATAAGACGACATTTGGGTTGGATACATATATGTCTGAAACAGTTGATACCATATTAAAATTGTTGGGCAAATAAAAGAACGGGGCGTTTGCC
>JBKSMY010000020.1:0-16016 GCA_046882065.1 Alphaproteobacteria bacterium
GATGATGGGGGTACGAACAAAACTTAATACAGAAAACTTGAATAGAATGCTGATGTGGCGCGTACCAGAAATCAGCAGACGGTTGAAAATCACAACTAAAACAAACCAAGAACTGCGCGAATATCACAATGAATTGGACACACTGCTGTATCGAAATGGACAAAATGATGTGATTAATTCCGATGTGTTTCAGACTCTATCCGCCCTGTCGCGCGAAATGACCCGACTGATAAACGAAAGCAAGTTTCGTCGGAACAAGCGACTGTCCGCTAAATACGTCGAAGGAATAATGGCGCGTATTCTTGATTGGCTGGATTCCGACAGTGTTGCGGCGCTAAACCTGCAAAAACATATATCCGCGCCATCAGAAAATATGGAAAACAAATAAAAATTAGTATTTTTTATTATTTTTGCTTGATTTTTGTTTTTTTATATGTCAAAATTGCCCCCGTACCTTGGAAACAGAACCTTGCGTTCTCCCTTTCCAGGTCCGGTTTTGGGGACATAGCTCAGTTGGTAGAGCAAATGACTTTTAATCATTGGGTCCAGGGTTCGAGTCCCTGTGTCCCCACCAGAAATAGAACGACCGCAAACACGGTCGTTTTTTCTTTTTTTATCGCCATAAACGGTGTTTTTTACAACCTGGGATTGTCTTTTTCGATGACATTCTATTTTAATCTTGACTTTTATCACCACATAAGAAATAATTCAACCTGGATTTGAACATAACGTTAATAGCAACAAAATAAGGGAGAATAACGTGGAGCATCAGTTATTATGGAACGGAATTCAAAAATTAGCAAAACAAAAGGGGCTGACCTGTTCTGGACTTGCAAGGTTAAGCGGACTGGATGCAACCACATTTAATAAAAGCAAACAATTTTCACCAGATGGTACACCACGATGGCCGTCATGTAATACCATTGCAAAAATTATTAAATCAACAAATATAACCTTGCTGGAATTTGCAAAACTGTGTATGGAACACGAATAATAAAAATCCCCCAAACGGGGGATTTTTATTAACAACCACCAGTCATGTTGCCGATGATTTTTGAAATAGAAATATCTTTGTGCAGCAAGAAATCATATTCACAATTGCCAGATTTATATGAACCTGTGCAAGCAGCCAATGTCATAACAGCAAACAATGCCAATAATACTTTTTTCATAAGTTCTCCTTTTATGTTAAAGTCAACATATGAATTATACAGGAATGAGTTCCTGTTTTCAATATTTATATGGAATTTTTTATCCAATGAATATGCAGACCACATACCGCAATTACATCAAACCGTGCATCACCCATCCAACCAGTGCGCGCAATAAATGTTTCTGCCGCACGACGTAGACGTGCCGACTGGTGTCTGGTAATCGCATCAAATGCGGTTTGTAGGTCGGGACGATTTTTGACCTCGACAAAAATCAGCAGATTTCCACGACGCGCAATGATATCTATTTCTGCGCGATTGGTATTACGACCAGTAATATAGCGAGATTTTACAATTCTGAACCCATGCAGGCGCAGATAGGTACGCGCCAGAAATTCAGCAAATAATCCTTTGGAATATGATGTTCTAGAATGCATAAGGTTTTGCCCGGAAATTTTCACGCGCAGATTGAATGTTTTTTACCAAGTCAGATGCATTACGACCATTGTCCACCAAGTCCAACGCACCATAGTACGCAATCAGCATTGGATCATATGAATTTGTGCTGGAAATCCAACGGTCTGTCCCAGAATTTGGCGAACCATATTTATCAAGAACATGTTGCCAAAATGCCAAGATTTTATTTTCACGCTGTTTCTCGAATTTTTCGGCGGCGCCTTCAATCTCGTTCACGTCATTGTTATACACAACACGATATACACGGTTGTCGGTCGCGTTGCTGGTGAAGTATACAACAATCGTTTCGCCAGTATTTTCGCGAACCAAATGCAATTCTGATGCATACAGCAAACCGCGGTTGCGCGCCAAACTGTTGATACATTTTTCAAGTTCCGCCGGAATAACCGTACCCTGGCCCCGACACTCGTAATCCAAATTATATTTCCAGTCCGGATGAATTGTGTATATTATGCTGTCCTGTGTGCGTGGGGCATATAAACCATTGTCGCGAAAAAATAGTGTGTACACATCATCAAATGACATCCCCAACATAATTCCCGCAATATCAAAAGATCCAACCGATGCAATTTCATCACCAGAGTTTAAATCTACATCCTCCATCGTGATGTCGGCATCCGAACTGTCCACAATCGCAAAGTTATCAAAATCAAATGCATCAGATGACGCATACGCAGGCAGAACGAACGCGCAAAATAAAATCACAAAAAATTTCAGCACTTGTTTCATATACTATATTATTCCCATTTTAATCGTGCGATGCAACATCAATCACAATAAACTGGAACACGGCCGCAGGGTCGCCACCAGATTCCAGATACTCTTCAACCGATTTTTTGCCCATTTTATCGCGCATGCCCGGCGCATAGTTTATGCCCAGGTACAAAATGCCGCGACTTATAATCGGGGTTGAGGCAAAGTTATTTGGCGTCTGCCATGTTTTTAATTCATATTCCGCAATCCAATATTTGTTATTTTTATCCTGGCTTAGCGATACCAATGATACCGTACGAAGCGCACGCGATTTTGCCAAGTCTTCGATTTCGGGCGCAACATTTTTCAACCACGCATTGAACACCGGGCGCACCGACATGCGATATAGTGATGTTTCGCCAGCCTTGCGCCGGTTGACATCCGATATATCGGGTGTGACATAGAAATATTCGGTGATATATTTCGCAATCAGGCGTTCGCGCATCTTGTCCGCCCCCAGTACCAAATCGCCAACAGGAACGCCAGGACGACGAATTGCGTTATCATCGGGCTGAAAAAAATATGTATCAATTGTCGTCTTGGCCCCAGTATCATAAATAAATCCAGTCAAGACCAAGGCACCACACATAAGTACCAATAACATCAATCCAGAAAAAAACATTATCAGTTTTTTCATGCTAATTCATCCGATATGCGTTAAAGTCCGCCACATAATACCCCAATGTTTGTGGATATGCGTCCATATTGCGCCCGACGGTCGCATATGCCAATATTTCAATCGGCGCAGATTTGTTTGATATAATCTTTGCCCGTATCTGCCATGCACCACCGTTTTCACCGACATCCCCAATTGGTGTCATTTGGATTGACGGCATATCAACGCGCCAGGTTTCGCCATCCATGATACGCGCCTGGTATTCTGGTTTAACCTTTGTATTAAAGCGCGAAAACATATCATCACCCGTCAGGCAGTAAATTCCGCACGCACCCGTTTCAACACCAGTTTTGTTTTCAGGGCTGCATGCCAAAGCGCGGTCACATTTATCCCAACGGGCGGTGTTTACATCCTGATTTTCGGCAATCCAAAACCAATTGCGCACAAATTTCCCCAGGACTGATTCCTGTAATGTTTGGGTGGTGGACATTTCACGCATGCGACCATGCTGATGCCCAACAATTTCCCATTGCCCCGTGATGTTATTTATCGATACCAAGAATGGATGAACGTGGGCGGAACGCTGGGTCCACAATAACAGACCACACGCACACACAATCAGCAAAAACACCACCATTATTGCAACAGACAACACGCGGGTGGACGCAATACGCGGCCCCGCAGGAAATGTAGGTGTGTTAAATTCGTCTGGATATCTCAGCAATCCGTCCCCCCGGTTCCAGAACATTTAATGGTAAATTACGCCTGGTATACCATGATGCAGGCGCATGGACTGAGTTTCAATTCGTTGTTGTCATAGCCAACACCAACCGGTTCACGGTCATAAACCTGGCCACAGCCGGCAAGGCACAATGCCAACAATACGCCACAAAATAATTTCTTCATGTTGTGTCCCCCTTTCCTGTTTTTTTTAATTATACGCAAATTTCACAATCGACGTCAAGACTAAAACTGGGTTTCAAACGACAGCAAGAATCGCTGTTCCCGGTCATATTCCGTCATCTTTAATGGCCAGCCCCAACTGAAGTTCATTGGGCCCATTGGTGTGTTCCAATAAATACCAACACCAACAGATGTGCGCCAAGAATCATCGATATCATTTGACATATGATATATTGGGTCTTGGTATTCTTTCTTTGGAGGCTTACCCAAGACGCCGTAATCAAAGAATACAAAACCCTTAATCTGGTATTCGTCTGGGATGAATATTGGGAAATTTAACTGGGTCGAACCATTCAATTTCCACAAGCCACCCAATGCATATGTTGAATTGTACCCCAAACGCGAACCAACACCCGCAACATCAAATCCACGCAGCGTTTCACCGCCCAAGAAATAGCGATAAACACGCGACACATAATCGCCATCCAATGGCTGAATATAACCAAAGTCCAGCGATGAACGCAATTGCCAGCGATCATTCCAGAATTTTACCATGCCAATAATGTCCGCATTGTATCGCATATATGATTCTGTGCCACCAAATCCAGTGTATGCAATGCCAGCGTTCGCAACCACACCGGCATGCGTATTCTGGGCAAAGTTTGTGTCCAAATTATAATATCTGAAATTTGTGCCCAGGGTGTATAAACGTGCCTCTTGCCAGCCACCACTGGATATGGCCCAAATGTCATAGTTCTGGTCAAATGCAGCAGATAGGCGTACCGTTTGTGTCCAATGGTCTGTTAAACGCCACCCCATGCGACCCGCCAACGTCAAAGAATCACGATCATAACCAAAACCACCCAGATTCGAATAATCATACATTGTATACGACACATCAAATCCCCCAGACAACGCACGCCCAAACAGATATGGTTCGGTAAAACTGAACAATGCCTGTTTCTGGTATTCAGCGATTGAGCCACGGATTTGTACAATCTGGCCGCGTCCCATAAAGTTGTTTTCGGTAATCCCAGCATCAACCATAAATCCGTTGATGTTCGACCAACCAAATCCACCCGACAATTCGCCAGTTGGTTGTTCTTCGACCTTGATGTCCAGATTCATCATGTTGGATTCCGCAACGCGCGTTGGCACCATTTGAACGTCTTTGAAATAGCGTGTGCGCATCAATTTCTGACGACCTTCTTCGATGGTCTGTAATGAGAATGGATCGCCGGCGCGCATTGGCAAAGACTGTTGAATAACAGAATCAAATGTACGAACATTACCCAAAATGTTAATCGAATTCAGGTAAATGCGATTGGTCTTTTGAATCTTGAACGTCAGGTCAATTGTTTTGTCATCGGCGTTCTTGGTCGGCACCGGTTCAACATTGATGAAAGCATAACCATATTCAGCAACCGCACTGCGCAGGGCCGATAATGTTTCGTCAACCAAGTCCACGTTGTATGTGTCGCCAGATTCCATCACAATCACGTCCAGCAGTTCGTCCGTCGGCACGTCCGGGAACGGATTGTCTACATTTAATTTGCCAAAATTGTACTTGTCACCCTCTTCCACGGTAAATACAACCGAATAATACTGACGGTCGGGTGTGAACGTGCCAGATGTATCAGATACATTAAAATCAACATAGCCGTTTCGCAAATAAAATTGGCGCAGCATTTGACCGTCGTATTGGATGCGATCTTCGTCAAAGGTGTCGAATTGCGTCATAAAACGCCACCAGGCATGTTCACGCGATAAAATTTCCCCACGCAAGGTACGGTCGGAAAATTCTTGGTTGCCTTCGAATTTTATGTCTGTAATCCAGGTTGGGTGACCTTCGGTAATCTCGTACACGATATTTACACGGTTGTCCGGCAATTCGATTTTCTGGGGTTCGATTTTGGTTCCAAAAAAGCCCTGACGCTGGTACACGGTTAACATACGCTGGACATCAGCACCAATTGTGGCCGCATCATAGGACGAACGTTCTGCGGTCTTGATTTCCTTTTTCAAATCGTCGGTGGATACTTCATCATTACCCTCGACCGTTACCATGTTGACAATCGGCGATTCAACCACGTCAATTTTCAAGACATTGCCCGACATGCGAACATTGATTTTGGAGAAATAGTGACTTTCCTGCAATGTTTTTGCGATTGCGTTCATGCGCGACTCACCCACATTGTCGCCAATCTTGACATCAGATAAAATGCGAATGGATTCGTCGTCCATACGCTGATTCCCCGACACGTCAATACGCGAAACAGTTGCGCCAAGTGAATTTGACGCAACGAACAATGACAATAATGCAATATATGATACTTTCTTCATCTTTTTATAATCCAAATACGCGTGCAATATCATTCCACATTGTTAATATGAATAACCCAAGAATCAATACCCATCCGCACATGATTGCAATTTCCATGCCGCGACCCTGTAATTTGCGACGAGTTAAAGCCTCGATAATCAAAATCAACAGATAGCCACCGTCCAGTACCGGCAATGGCAGTAAATTCAGCACGCCTAAATTCACAGACAACAATGCAATCAAGGACAACAGACTGAAAAATCCAGCCGCCATCGCAAGACCTGAATATTCAGCAATTGTTATGAATGAGCCCAGCTGTTTTGATGAACGTTCACCGGTGATAATCTGTTTTAATACAACCAATAATGTTTTGGATTCATAATATGTTTTACGCGCCCCCGAATACATTGCACGGAACAGGCCCTGGGGTTGCGGGTCGGCACGTCGCGCACCGTCTGCAACCATGCCCCAACGTTCTGCCGGTGCCAATTTAACATTTACCAATTCATCGCCACGAACAATCAGAACATCCGCATCACGGTTGGACGCCAATTCTTTGGCCAAAATAACCTCGCCCCAGTTGGTGATTTTTTCGTCATCAATCCGAACAATTGTGTCGCCCGGCTTTACCCCCGCTTTAAAGGCAACTGATTCCTGGATTACCTGGCCGATGACAGGTAATTGAGAATTGCCAACCAAACGTGGCTGGAACATGAACAATGAAGTGTAAATTAACCATGCCAACAAAAAGTTCATGAATACGCCGGCACCGATGATTATAAACTGTTTCCAGGCAGGGACAGACAGGTAGTGTCCAACCTTTTTATCCGCAGGTAATTCATTGTACTTTTTGCGGTTGAACATGTCTTCTTGACCATAGATGGAAACATAACCACCCAACGGCAGGCACGCAATTTTCCACAATGTGCCGCGCTTGTCATGCCATTTTACAATCGCAGGACCAAAGCCAATGGAAAAGGTGTCAACACGCACACCCGACATGCGCGCCGCCAAAAAATGCCCAAATTCGTGCACAAATACAACAACGCCCAGAACAATCAATAGCGCTACAATCGTCAACAGTATCTGCATGTTTTCACCCTTCCTTTACCATACAAATTTACAACATAACCAACCAGACCAATGGCAACGCATAAATCCAGCCATCAAATCTGTCCAGCACACCACCATGCCCCGGCAGGATTGTACCGAAATCCTTGATTCCCAGTTTACGTTTAATCCAACTGGCGGTCAAATCGCCGTACTGGGACAGCAAAGATACGCTGATGCCAATCCACATCAATTGTGGCATAAATGTATCAGCACCCAACAGACCATACATCACGCCCGCAAATGTTCCACAGACAATACCCGCAATCTGGCCAGACCATGTTTTGTTCGCCGACAGACGTTCCCACATCTTATCGCCACCAATCAAACGACCAAACAACCATGCGCCAATGTCCGCCGCACAAATTATCATCAGCAACAGCAGAACAATCCATGGACGTGAACCAACAACGTTAATTGCCGCCAACATTACAAACAACCAAACTAAGAATCCGCCCAAAGATAATTTGTTCGCACGCACAATGTCGCGTGGTGCACGACGCAGACACAAAATAAATTCTGCAATCATTGCCAGGACAACAATCAGCCCCAATATGCGAACCGCCGGCAGGCCAAAGTATTCGCACAACGCAGCCGCACCCGCGACAAGCGCCATAACTGCACCGACTATTATTCTTTGTATTGTGTTTGACATAATCTGTCCCCTTTTATTTCTTTTTACCCAGATAGTTTGCCTTTTTCCCGCCACCAAAACGACGATTACGTTTTGCAAACTCATCCAGAACATTCTGCCAGCCACGTTCGCTTTTTACCAAATCAGGCCAATGTTCCGGCACAAACAGCAATTCCGCATACGCCAATTTCCACAACAGAAAATTGGAAATACGGTTTTCATTACTGGTGCGAACCATCAAATCAATTGGCAATAAATCGCCCGTATCCAAATATGTTTCAAATGTTTCCAGAGTGACTGGTTCGCCAGATGCAATCGCAGCATTTACCGCATCAATGATTTCCTGTTGCCCGCCATAATTCACAGCAAACGCAACCGTGCCGCCCGTGTTTTCAGCCGTTTTTTCTTCCAGTTCATCGCACAACACAGCCAGTTTTTTTGGCAATCTGTCGCGCGAACCAATCACGCGGCAACGAATGTTCTTTTCCAGCGCATGTTTCATGTTTTTGGTCAGTTCTGTATAGAACAAGTCCATCAGGAAATTAACTTCTTCTTTGGAACGATTCCAGTTTTCTGTTGAAAAGCAAAAGAATGTTATCGTTGATACACCACGCGCAAAGAACCAATCAACCAGATTTTCAAAATTTGAAATGCCCGCTTGGTGCCCCATCAATGGTGGCAGGCCGCGCATTTCAGCCCAGCGACGATTACCATCACATATAAATGCGATATGCTGTGGCACCTTGTCCGATACGACAACAGGTGTCGATTTTTTCTTGAACAATTTTAACATAATCTTTCCAATTAATTGCAATTAAACAGACATAATGTCGGCTTCTTTTTCGCGCGCCATGGCGTCAACCTCGGTTCCACGCTTGTCAAAGACCTTTTGAATGTCTTCTTCGAATTTACGCTGATCATCTTCGGAAATTTCCTTGTCGGTGACGGCGCGTTTGATTTTGCTCATTGCGTCTTGGCGGATGTTGCGCATGGAAATTTTTGCTTCTTCGGCATATTTACCCGCAACCTTGGTCAATTCACGACGACGTTCTTCGGTCAATGGTGGCATGTTCAAACGAATAACACCGCCAGCAGCCATTGGATTTAAGCCCAAACCCGAATCGCGAATTGCCTTTTCAACAGCAGGCGCGTTTGTAATATCCCAAACCGTTACAGATAATGTTTGATTGTCAGGTGTGGAAACCGTTGCAACCTGGTTAATTGGCATTTCCGAACCATACACAGGAACGCGTACCGCATCCAGCAAGTGTACAGATGCGCGCCCCGTACGCAAGCCCGCATATTCGTTTTTCAAAACTTCTAGTGTTTGGGCCGTTTTCTGTTCAACCTCGGCCTTTAATAATTGATAGTCCATGTAATATCTCCTTAGATATGAAAAAGATTAGCAAATTGATTTGACATTTGGCAAGAAGAAATATAGAATATGTCGGCACACGGGGTTGTAGCTCAGTTGGTAGAGCACTTGCATGGCATGCAAGGGGTCGTCGGTTCGAGTCCGATCAGCTCCACCAAAACTTGCAGTGGACGGGTTGGACACTTGATGGCATGCAACACGCATCTCGTCGGTTCGAGTCCGATCAGCTCCACCAAAAAAAACTTAGTTCAGGTCATATGACCCACAGTATGGCGGATATAGCTCAGTTGGTTAGAGCGTTGGTTTGTGGTACCAAATGTCGCCGGTTCGAGTCCGGTTATCCGCCCCATTATAAAAAAGCACCCCAACGGGGTGTTTTTTGTTGAAAAAATTCGTATTTTATGATATAATACGCATATTCAGCGGACGACATTTGGTCGTCTTTTTTTATTACCCGCACACGCGGGTGTTTTTTTTACAAAAGGAGTTATAAATGGAACCTATCTATATATCCGCATTTCCAGGAATTGGCACAACCAGAATGTATATTGGAAAAGATGGAAATATTTATGAGGCCAGTGGCGGAAGCAGAGCATGGCGTAATAACAACCCAGGTAATCTGGAATATGGAAAATTTACACGCAATAATGGAGCGATTGGAACGGATGGCAGATTTGCTATATTTCCAGATGCCGCGACAGGTTTTAATGCCATGGCTGGGTTATTAGCAACAAGTTCATATCAAAAATTGACAATAGAAGGTGCGATAAACAGATATGCCCCACCAAATGAAAACAATGTTGAAAACTATTTAAAATCCGTCGAACGACAGACTGGCTTTCCACGCTCAACACCAATGAATAACCTTTCAAAAGATAATCTGTTAAACCTGGCAAAAGCGATGGCTAAACACGAGGGGAATATATCGGGCAAAAAACGCCTTGTTCCTAAACATGAAAAATATGTTTGGGTGACGGCGGGCGATGATAAAGTTCGACCTGAGCATGAAGCACTGGACGGAGAGATAAGAACATGGTATGATACACCGCATCCAGGTGAAGAATACGGATGTAGATGCCATGCGGAAAGTGTTGATTGATTTTTTTGTTTTATTGTTGTGTGTGGCTTGTACGAAGCAAGTTGATGAATATACCGGTGCTTTTTCTGACGGCTTGCCGATTCCAGATAAAACAGAAATGTTTGATTTGTCGGACGGATACGGAACAAAGCAAATAGATATTTTCTATATCGATGTGAACGATAACGGCATAAAAGACACGATTAAACGTGGACGTTTTGTGACGGGCACCGCACACTCTTATACTTTTTACGATATATATCTGGATAACGGTAAAAAATTAGAACAATTAACTTCGTGGGAGGGGGCAGATTGTATTTTGCGCGCTTATAAATTTCAAATGCAGCCATTTTTGATAACACGCGCATCAAGAGATATAGGTGAAGATTATATAGAACCTACAAAAGCAAAAATTGAAAAATTTGAAATTAAAGACAACCAATTGAAATCTGTATCGTCCAAAGAACATAGACCAATTTGTGATGTTAGACATTTATTGTAAACAAGCGTGTACGAATCTTTTAAATTCTGTTCCGAACTGCTGTAAATCGTACAGATAGATATTGATTTTTTATTATCTGATTTGCCATAATGCCAGTATGAAAAAGATAGTGATTTTATTGACTTTATTGATTCCTATTGTATAAAAAAACCGCCCGATGGGCGGTTGGTTTAATCCAGATTCTTTAACAATATGTCTTTCATATCATTTGGCATCATGCCTGTTGTAGAATAACCACAGTCGACATGGTGCACTTCGCCCGTAACACCAGATGACAAGTCACTGAACAGGTACATCGCCGCACCAGACACATCGTCCAGGGTCATATTGCGACGCAACGGCGTCGTTTCCGCATTCAGACGCAACATAGCCTTGAAGCCACCCACCCCACTGGATGCCAGAGTCATAATTGGACCTGCGCTGATTGCATTTACACGGATGTTTTCACGACCCAAATCGGATGCCAGATAGCGAACGCTGCTGTCCAGGGCGGATTTTGCAACACCCATCACGTTATAATTTGGTACAGACTTTTCACCACCGTAATATGTCAGGGTCACTATGCTGCCCCCGTCTGTCATCAATTTAGATGCACGACGTGTCAAATCAACCAATGAATATACAGAAATGTCCATTGTGTTCTTGAAATTTTCGCGCGTTGTATCGGCATAACGACCGGTCAGTTCGTTCTTGTCCGAAAAGGCAATTGCGTGCAACATACCGTCCAGATGGCCCCATTCGGATTCAATCTTGTTAAATAAATCATCCAGTTGTTCATCGTTTTGAACGTTACATTCCTGGACAAATTTTGCGCCAATAGATTCCGCCAGTGGACGAACACGCTTTTCCAATGCAGGCATCGCGTATGGCATCGCAATTTCAGCCCCCATTTCATGTGCACGTTTGGCAATTGCCCACGCCATAGACCAATCATTGGCAACGCCCGTGATTAGAATCTTTTTACCCTTTAATAACATTTATGGTTCCTTTTGTTATTCTTATTGGACGTTTTGGAATATACCACCAAAATCCAACAATCGCAACAGAGAAAAAGTTTTAGCCGCCCTATTCTGATTTATCGCGCGATTTGCGATCGCAGATAGCACCAAAATCCGACATCGACATTTGCTGCTCGTTTAAAACCTTGGTAATTGTGCGTAAAGACGGAAAACGAGACTTGCCAAACGCATCACAACGCTTGCTTTTATTAAATGTTGTGGCGTCTAACCCACAATTTATTGCCATTCTGGATGGACTGACGTTATTGGCATGTGCGATTTCGTCAATCGCATCCCAGATATTGTCGTGGGTTATCATAACTTTCCCTATTTTTCATTGTTAAGCATATACATGGCATTGTGTATAAAATCACACTTTTTATCAAGCGATTTTTATAGGTTAATTTTCTTATTTTTCCCAGTTTTAGTGTTTCGTGTTCTAGTTCTTTTGATTAGCAACACACAATTCGCGTCAGACGCATATTTAACGCTGTTGATTTCGCCCAATAAAACACCGCCCAATTGGGCGGTGGTCTATTTTATTAAACAAATTAAATATCCAAGGTATGTCACAAAAAATATAATCCCCCATACGCGTCCCATGCGCCCGGTTCGACATGTGGCCAGCATCAACATCACAACCGCTAAAATCGCAATCCAGCAATCAAACACGAATGCTGGGTTAAACGGTATTGGCAAAATTATACCCGACAATCCTAAAACAAACAAAATATTAAATATATTAGAACCGACAATGTTACCAATCGCCAAGTCAGATTCACCCTTGCGCGCGGCAATAATGCTGGTGACTAATTCCGGCAGACTGGTGCCAATTGCGATAATTGTTAATCCGATTACACGTTCGGATATTCCGATATATTCCGCAATGCTGGTGGCCGCATCTACGGCTATATTGCTGCCGAAAACCAGTGCCAACATTCCAAAAATAACGTACAATGTAATCCTTGTATAACTGATTTGTTTGATTTCACACGCATCAGCCGTGTTGCGACGAGACAGAACATATAAATATCCCAGGAATAAAACAAACAGCCCCAACAGCAACCACGCGCCTGCATGCGAGATAAAACCGTAATGCGCCCCCATAAAGAACAGCAACCCTGTTATTGCGGCTGTAAATGGAATTTCAAAGCGGCCTGTATTTTTCTGTACGACAAGGGGGGCAATAATCGCACTGAGCCCCAATATTAACAAAATATTTGCAATATTTGATCCGATGACATTGCCAATCGCAATGGCATTTGAACCATGTGCCGCAGATGTGATACTGACCGCAGCCTCGGGCGCACTGGTCCCCATGGCAACAATAGTCAGACCGATAATAATCGGCGGAATACACAGACGCGTTGCCAAACCCGATGCACCATCCACAAAATAATCGGCACCACGCACCATCAAAACAAAACCTAGCACCAACAGCAGTAAATCAATCAACATAATACCCTTCCCTTTTTAAAAATAAATTATGCCGACAGGAATCCTAGCATTAGACAATAATAAAAGTTAAGCACAAAAACATATCGTCACATGGAGTATATTTCTTTACACGTCTTTGTTTTGTGATATAATGAATGTGTGGTAAGGATTCCACACCAAAAAAACTCTCGAATATTTCAGTATTTAAATCGCGCACATTGTTGGCATTGCGCAGATGATTGTGCGTGATGTAAAAATAGGAGAAAAAAATGACAGATATTATATTTGATGCTTTGCGTTTTGCAACCGAGGCACATAGTGGCCAATTTCGCAAATCTACTTCTATTCCATATATCGTACACCCAATTGGCGCAAAAATCAACTTTTATGAGTAAAAATTATAATATGATTATCACATATAAATATTGACAAATCAGGAAATATGTATTATATTGCTAGTGTGTGGTGTTGGTGCCGTACACAGATAAAAAGGAAGTTAACATATGAAAAAGTACAGCAAAAAGTTTTTAGCCAAGAATGTAATTACGCACACATCAGCCGTGCTGGTGGGATATTTGTTGGCACTTGTCGCAATAAGCGTACACAAGGAAAATAAATTTGCGGCACGCCAGAATGCCGCGGTCTATGCGACCGATGCACGCGGTCGTGACGCAGAATTAAATCGTAAAATTTTTAATCCGGGCACTTTTGAATCTGTTGCGTGGCAGTATAATACAAATCAGCGCGTCGCAGAAGTTTTAGGAAAAACCGCTGCAAAAGAATACGCGATGGACATGGATTCCTTGAAATCTGGGGCTGCAACATCTGACCAAATGTTTGGCGAAGAACGCGACTATTGCGCCGAGGCGGTCGTACGCGCATACAGAGATGCCGTATCACGTCTGCGTTTCCGTCGCGCCAATGCGCGTGTTGTTCCATTCCCTGCTGAACACTGTGATACAACAGAATCTTTCCAGCAGGCAATGAAAAACGCAAAACACATGGTAAAGTTCTTTGAAGCGGACAGCGTTCCAAATTCGATTATTAAAAGACCAAACAACGCGGCAATCATCAACGCCAGCGCAGGGTCAATTATTCGTCGCGGTGGCCATTGTTATATGTATATGGGCATTGGATATATCGACAAAGACGGACGCACATTTGTGGCAGATTCACGTGGACGCCCAGTTATTGCATCCGATGATGCGGACAAGTTGTTTAGATACTTTGATTGGACACGTTACACAATTATCGACGTTCCAAAAATCGTAGAATATAAATTGCAAAATGATGTGCAGCGTCACGTTCGCTAAATCAGATAAAAAAGGATCATAAGATGACGAAAAAAATTGATTGGAAAAAGATTTTGACTTCGAAAGCGTTCACACATACGTCGGCTGGTCTGGCTGCGTTTTTGATGACCTTTGCAATTGGCAGTCGTGACAAAGCCGAGGTTTTCGCAGACCAACAGGATTCCGCAGTATATGTCGAAGGCAGCACAGGTGCAAACCGCGTATTAAATCGCGACTATTTTGATCCATCAACATTTAAACCTGTTGATTGGGCAAATATGAGCAACAAAGAAATCGCAAAGTTGTTGGGCGAAACCGCCGCCAAAGAATTGGCAATGGATATTGATTCCATTAACTGCGGTTTGGCAACACCAGGCAAATTGTTCGGTCTGGACCATAACTATTGCAACAAGAGTATCACCGACGCAATTGTTGACGCAACACGTCGTTTAAAGTTCCGTGAAAATAATTTCGCTGCACGTCCATTCGCAAAGAACAAAGGACGTCGCGAAGCATTATATAACGGTGATCATCTGGTAAATTATTTCGCCAGCGACAGTATTCCAAATACAATTATCAACAATCCAACTGTCGAAGATTTTAACCACATTAACGCGGGTTCCGTTGTCCGTTTCGCAAATCACTCAAAAATGTTCGTTGGCATTGGCTTTGTGGACGGCACAGGCAAAACATTCGTTCCAGATCCAGCAGGCAGACCGGTTATTGCATCTGGATATAACGAACGTTTTTCTTACTTTAACAGCGGGATATGCACAGTTGTTGACATCGCCCGTATTGTAGAACACAAGTTGGCACAAACAGGCCGCACCCGTTAAAGCGAACATTCCCAAAAAACAAACCGCCCATTCGGGCGGTTTTTCTTATACAAAGACAATATAAATACCGTCCAAACGGACGGTATTTATAACTAAACCTAGATAAGTTTACTTGCTTTCAATGGTGTTTTCATTCATAAACTTTAACATTGCCGCCTGGGCTGACTTGATATCAGCCAATAACTTTAATGCCTGTTTATGTTTAGCATCCATTTGTCTATATGCTTCATCAGCCTTGACAACAGCATCGTTTGCGGCGGGTCAGTGCAATTGCACTATATTGACACAGTCGTTGTAAGGTATGATATAGCAAAAGTCAAGATATGTGTTTCGGGGGACGAAAATCGTTTTTCATAAATGCACAATTTCGGTGTCGGGGAATTGTGATGCGATGTATTCGGCGGCCAAGCGGCGGTGGCATTGGTGTGCGGTCTTTTCTGTGCACATCAGGCATATGCGGTCCAGTTCGTCCGGATTGCGCCCCGCCAATGGCGCACGCCCCGCAATCAGGCGTCTGTAAATCGGTTCGGC
>JBKSMY010000021.1:0-35714 GCA_046882065.1 Alphaproteobacteria bacterium
CCGATGGGGCATTTTTATTTTATCCTGGTTGGGGTATGTGTGCAATTCGCGAGCCGAATTGATACAAATCGGACAAAAAATAATAGATTTTAAAAACAAAATAACAATTTATTGAAAGCACATAAAAATATTGTATATTTGCTATAACTCAATATATGGTAACAAATGAAAATAAATCTGCATTGTCATACGAACTATTCTGACGGCGACGATATTGTTGAAATGGCGAAAGAACATCAAAGGCAAGGTTTTTCTGCCTTTGTTGCAACCGACCATGTTTATCCATTATGCCCAAGCAACAATTATTCTATGTGTATCACATCTTATAAAATGTTCCAACAGCAAGAACAACAACTAAAACAAATATCAGCACAACTTAACTTTCCTTGTATCCAAGGAATGGAACTTGCTTTGTGGGGTGAAGAAATATTGGTTTTTGGTAAAGAAGTTTCTCAAAAACTTTTTAATTTTATGGAAAATATAGATTCAAAGAAATATTCTTACAAAGATACATATAAATTAAATATAGTTCCTTTACTTCTTCAAATTTTAAAAGAAAGCAAAGAAAAAACAGCTATCATATTATGCCACCCACATTTAAATCCAAATAATAATAGTATATTAAAACCACTATATCCATTGTTGGATGGGTATGAATTTCAAAATCGTGGTCATTATTATTTTACCGACAAAACTAATATCAACGAACCACGCCGTCGAAACAGGCCTGTACCAGCAGAACTACAAGACAAAAATAAATTTTATAATTCTGATGCACACAGCATACATGGTGTTGGGTTGGCTGGCAGAGGCAACTTGCATAATTCAAAAATAGAAAATTTGGCTGATTTAATTGCTTATATAAAAACACCACAAAAACAAAAATAATTGTTTAACAGTTCGAAAGTTCAAAAATTTTACCATTTTTCAAAACCAAACTTTCGAACTCTATGAAACTATTGCCAAACAAAATAAAACCCGCCTTTATCGGCGGGGTTGTCTATCTTGGTTGGGGCAGCTGGATTCGAACCAACACTGACGGAGTCAGAGTCCGGAGTTCTACCATTAAACTATGCCCCAATGCGACGCGCATTATATAACGATAAAAAATAAAAAGCAACCAAAATTTTTCTGTGAAATCACCCCTAGTGCTTTTCCAGCCCAAAACATAAATAATTTCTATCAAAGGGGGAACACAAACATGAAACATCTATTATTCTTTAGCACAATCGCCACATGTGTTGCGCTGGTTGGCAACGCCAACGCCTGCACGGGAATCACATTAAAATCACGCGATGGTGCAACCGTCGTCGCACGAACTATGGACTGGTCGGGCGCAGAAAACAACAGCATGTACGTAGTTGTTCCGCGCGGCCACAATGCACAATCATTATTACCCGACGGAACTATGGACGGTCTGTCTTATACCACACTTTACGGCTATACCGGCATATCAGTACAACAACCTGAATTTGTAATTGACGGCACGAACGAAGCCGGCCTGTCCGCCGCCCTATTCTATTTCCCAAGATACGGTAAATACCAAGCCTATAACGAGGCCACCAAGGACATTTCTCTGGCCGATTTCCAGGTTGTATCATGGATTCTGTCGCGCTTTTCCTCCATTGACCAGGTCAAGGCCGCCATCAACGACGTACGCATCATAAATGTCGACCCAACGGCCAGCACCGTTCATTGGCGCATAACAGAACCATCCGGTCGCCAGGTTGTCCTGGAAATAGTGGACGGCCGTCCAAACTTTTATGAAAACGAAGTTGGCGTCCTGACCAACGCCCCTGGTTTCCCATGGCAAATGACCAACCTGAATAACTATGTAAATCTGCACCCCGGTGGTGCTGGCCCAACCAAATTCGGACCCATCGAACTGCGGTCTTTTGGGTCTGGTTCGGGATTTCTGGGTCTGCCTGGCGACTTTACCCCGCCATCACGATTTGTACGCGCATCATTCCTAAAAACCTACTCTTTACAGCAAGATAACGCATACAACACCACACAACAGGCATTCCACATCCTGAATAATTTCGATGTGCCACTGGGGGCCCAATTCACAGTTGGCGCCACAACCCCAGACATGCCGTCTGCCACCCAATGGACGGTTGCAACAGACCTGCAAAACATGGTGATTTACTATCATACCATGTACAATCGAACAATTCGCAGCATTGACATGAAAAGTATCGATTTCACCACCGTCCCGTTTCAATATCACGCATTGGACGAAGCCAAACGGCAAACAATCGTTCCGGTCAAAATTGACTAAAAAACAATCACCCCACCCGGGGTGATTAAATTATTGCAATTTCTAAAAAAACACTTATAATATACACGATTTTGCGGGTGGGCGCATTATCAATCCGATTAACCCCACAAGTCCTCGCTGTTCTGAAACAAAATATTGGCGATGGCAAACTTTGATGAATATTTTCTTATGAAAGATTTATCCAAAGATTTATTTAACCCATTATCTGGCGAAGATTTTGTCCAGATGTTTGACGCGAACTATGGTTCCCAGGAAACTTTACAAGGCTATGCAACCAAGGGTACAGTAAAAGATATCCGTGGTGATTTTGCAATGGTTGACGTTGGTTTGAAATCCGAAGGTCGCGTTCCATTAAAAGAATTCGGTGCATCTGTTCCCGTCGTTGGCGACATCATCGACGTTTTCGTAGAACGTTATGAATCCCGCGAAGGTACAGCGGTTCTGTCATACACCAAGGCTCGTGCTGAAAAGGCATGGAAAGACCTGGAAAAGACAGTTGCCGAAGGTATCGATCCAGAAGGTACAATTATCGACGTTGTTCGTGGCGGTTTCACAGTCGACATCAATGGCGTGTTTGCATTTATGCCATCATCCCAGGTTGACCACAAACCAATCCGCGATGCGAAGTCTTTGATTGGCTTAAAGGACAAATTCCGCGTATTGAAAATGGATGCTTTGCGCACAAACGCAATTGTATCCCGTCGCGCAATTCAGTCTGACACAATCGCCGCTGCCCAAAAAGAAGCGATGAAAAACATCTCGCTGGGCGCAGTACTGGAAGGCACAGTTAAAAACATCACAGATTACGGTGTATTCGTTGATTTGGGCGGCATCGATGGTCTGTTGCATGTCACAGATTTGTCATGGAAGCGCGTAAATCACCCACGCGAACTGGTTCACGTTGGTGAAAAGATTCAGGTCAAAGTTATCCAATTCGACCCAGAATCACATCGCATTTCCTTGGGTATGAAACAACTGGAAGAAGACCCATGGGAAACAGCATCTCGCGCATTCAATGTTGGCGACACAGTATCGGGCAAGGTATCATCCCTGACTGATTACGGTGCATTCATTGACCTGGGCAACAATATCGAAGGTCTGGTTCACATGTCTGAACTGTCTTGGACAAACAAGAACATCCACCCAAGCAAAGTTTTGCAGAATGGTGCCGATGTTAACGTTGTTGTCTTGGGCATCGACCAGGATAAACGCCGCATCTCGCTGGGCTATAAACAACTGCAACCAAACCCATGGAAACAGTTTGCAGAAACCCACAATGTTGGCGATGTAATCACAGGTCCAATCAAAAACACAACTGAATTTGGTCTGTTCGTTGCTTTGACACCAGAATTGGACGGTATGGTTCACATTTCTGACCTGTCATGGAACAAACTGGACGAAGAAGAATTGAAGAAATTCGTTCGTGGCCAGGAAGTAACTGCAAAAATCTTGGACATCAATCCAGAAAAAGAACGCGTTACACTGGGCATCAAACAGTTGACAGAAAGCGCAGAAAACAACGCCGCTTCCCTGAAGAAAGGCGCAGTTGTATGCGGTACAGTTTCCGAAGTTACACCAGACGAACTGGTTTTGACATTGGCGGGCGATGTACGCGGCACAATCCGTCGCACAGACCTGTCACGCGAAAAATCAGAACAGGATACATCAAAATACAATGTTGGCGACAGCGTAGAAGCATCTGTTGTTTCCGTTGAAGACAACAATGTTAAATTGTCTATCCGCGCTCTGCAGGTGACATTGGAAAAGCAGGCAGTCAAAGAATTCGCAAACGAAGCCGATTCCGGTTCTGTTTTGGGCGACATCTTGGGCGCTGCTATCGAAAACAGCAAAAAATAATTCATAAATTTATAAATTGTTTCACGGTCGTGCAATCTTGCCCGACCGTGTTTTTTATGATAAAATCAACGTATGAACAGCAAAAAACAAATGATTGTAATGATGGGTGGCCCCGGCGTTGGCAAGGGAACCTTTTCACGCATGCTTATGGACACACACACCTATGAACATATCGAGGCAGGTGCCATCCTGCGTGCCGAACCGGCCGATTCCGAAATCCGCAAAATAATATCCACGGGGAATCTGGTCCCAGATAAATTAGTCTGTGATTTAATGGTGCCATTATTAACGGGCAAAAACGATATTATTATGGACGGATTCCCACGCACCACATCCCAGGCAAAATGGCTGGTTCAAAACTATGCAAACAAATATAACATTCACATTTTATATTTAAATACAGACGAACAAACGCTTGTATTCCGCATTCAGAAACGCATCCGCGAAGGCACAAAACGTGCCGACGATGCCACAATTGAAATTATCAAGCATCGCTTGGAAAACTTCCGACGAATCACCCTGCCCGCTATTGAATGGTTACGCACCGCACCTGGAATTAAATTTTCCGAAATCAATGCTGCGGGCGCCACATCCGACAACTTTGCCGAAATCATGACAGCATTATCTAAATAAAAAATCCCGCATATGCGGGATTTTTTATTGTCCCAATCCTGCTGGACTGAAACGACCTATATTGTTAAACAATTCTTCGATTGCATTCAATTCGATTGCTGCTGGGATTTCAGTTTCGCCATCTGCAATCTTAACATCTGGCAAATCCGCATCATGCAAAACCTGAGTTTTCAGAACACGGTTTCCCTTGACCCATGCCAACAAAACAGTTTCATCGGTAAAGGTCGGCTTTAACGGCCCGCGATAGTTTTCATCCGCGCCATAGTACACCCATACTTCATCCCCATACATCGTCTTGACCTGGGGGGCGCCAATTTTTTCAATCAACGCACTTGTTGTTTTAATATCAGCCACCTGTGACGCCAAGTCTTCGGGGAAAACATATCCCCGATGCTTGGTCTGAAAAGTACACGCCGCCAACATTACAGCAAAGCACAATAATCCTTTTTTCATTTATCCTTCTCCGTTTTCCTTCACAACCGGCATGTTATGCATAGCAAACTGCGCAATATGCTTTTTCAACTCGCTTTTATACGCATTGTTTGCCTTGGCCATATCAACCAGTTTATTGAACTGTGGATTTGCCGCACGCGCCGCACCAAAGCGCGATTCTGTTTTCAAGAATTCTTCCAATGGCATTGGATTATCAACATTTGAATCCATAGTCAATGGATTATGTCCTTCGGCCAGCAAACGTGGATCGAATCTGAACAGCGGCCATGCACCCGTCTGAACCATCTGCATTTGATGTTCCACACCATTTTGCAATGCAAATCCATGCGCAATACATGGCGCATATGCCAATATAATTGATGGGCCATTAAACGATGCTGCTTCGCGGAACGCACGAATGGCCTGGGCCTGATTTGCCCCCAGCGCAATCTGTGCAACATACGCACCCGACATCATCGCAATCATACCCAAATCTTTCTTAGCATGTTCTTTGCCACCGATTGCGAACTTCATGCTGGCACCAAACGGCGTTGATTTTGACTGCTGACCACCAGTATTTGAATACCCTTCGGTATCCAAAACCAAGATATTTACATTTTCACCACTATGCAAGATATGGTCAACACCACCATACCCAATATCATATGCCCAACCATCGCCCCCGATAATCCAGACAGATTTATCAACAACTTCGCCAATCAGGCTTTCCGCCAAACGCGCACGCGGTCCTGCGATTGTTGCCAATTTTGCACGCAAATCTGTTTCAATCGCACGCTGCTTTGCAGAATCTGTTTCGTCAAATATGCCTTCTACGTTTTCGATTCCCAATTCAAATAACAATGCGCGCAGATTTTCACGTTTCTGGTTCAACGCCAATCGCATACCCAAACCATATTCCGCATTATCTTCGAACAGCGAATTAGACCACGCAGGACCACGACCATTTTTATCTTTGGTCCATGGTGTTGTCGGCAAATTCGCACCGTATATTGACGAACAGCCTGTTGCATTTGCCACAACCATGCGTTCCCCAAACAAATGTGACAGCAATTTCACATATGGCGTTTCACCACATCCTGCACACGCACCTGGGAATTCAAAGTAATGTGGCAACAATTCCACATGCTTTGGAATATTCAGATTTAATTTTGAGCGTTCCATATCAGGCAATTTTTCCGCCGCATT
This sequence comes from Alphaproteobacteria bacterium, assembly GCA_046882065.1. Lineage (GTDB taxonomy): Bacteria > Pseudomonadota > Alphaproteobacteria > Rs-D84 > Rs-D84 > Enterousia. The sequence continues at coordinate 6,410 of JBKSMY010000021.1, forward strand.
AAATGCTGCCTGTCCGTCCGCCATAACATCACGCGCCGGCACCATAGACAACGCCCCAACCGAACAATTTTTCACACAAACATTACACCCCGTACAATCCGCCGGCGAAATATTGATTGTGAAATACATATCTGGCCCCAACTCAGGCGTCTTCATAGGCACAACCTTAATACCACGCGCACGCGCATCTTCGACCTGCTCTGCGGTCAATGCCTTGATACGAATAACGGCATGTGGACACAGCATAGAACATTTGCCACATTGGATACATTTATCAATATCTACGCTGGCAACCTTGTCTGATATCGCACGTTTTTCATATTTAGATGTACCAACAGGATATTGTCCTGCGCCAAATTCGCCATCAACACGGAAACGCGATACTGGAATTGCATCCCCACGCTGCGCCGCCATTTCACCCAAAGTACCCGCAATTTCAGACGGGGTATCTAATGTCATTGCCGGCACAAAGTCAGGCGCAAAATTGGACACAGACGATGGCATATCGAATTTATGCAAGAACTCACCTGCTCTATCCACCGCCGCCCAGTTTGCCTGAACAACATCCATACCTTTCTTTTTATACGTTTTTTCAATTGCTGCCTTGGCGCTAATTGCTGCCTGTTCTGGGTCAATAACCTTTGTCAGATTAAAGAAATTCAACATAATAAACGTGTTAATACGATTCCCCAACCCCAATTCCGCTGCGGCACGATTCGCATCCAAGAAATATACATTCGCGCGAACACGCATTAAATGTTCCTGGGTATCGCGTGGCAGATTTGCAAACGCAACATCTGGCGCCATGGATGTGTTAATCATAACAGTCCCACCCACACGCAAACCACGGAACACATCAAATCGTTGTGCAATCATGAAATTAGAAACACTAATAAAGTCCGCAACCTCTACCAAATATTGACTTTTAATCGGCGCATCCGAAAAGCGAATATGCGACGCAGTCAATCCACCTGATTTTTTAGAATCATAAACCGCATATGATTGTGGATACAAATCAGAATTTTCCCCAACAATCTTAACGATATTTTTAACAGCCCCAACGGTACCATCACTGCCAATACCATACAAAATAGCAGTTTTGAAATTAGGATCTTCTATTGCAAATGCAGGATCTGTTTTCAATGACAACCCTGACAAGTCATCTTCGATACCAACGGTAAAGTTGTGATGCAGTTCCCCACGCATCAGATTTTCATATATTGCCTTGACGTCTCTGGGCTTGAATTCCTTTGACCCCAAACCATAACGTCCACCATACACAGCGATACCATCACCAACAACTGATTTTACATCCTGATACAATGGTTCGCCAATACTGCCCGGCTCTTTGGTTCTGTCCAGAACGGCAATCGCACGCACAGACCCAGGCAACGCATTACGAAATGCATCCACCGGGAACGGACGATACAAATGCACCTTTAACAATCCCAAACCGCGCGGCAAATGTGGCAAGGTTTCTTCAATTGTCTCACACGCACTTCCCATGGCAACAATAACAAATTCTGCACTTTCATCACCTACATAATCGACCAGATTATATTTACGCCCTGTCAATTCGGCAAATTCGTCCATACAATCCTGAACAATTTCCGGTGTTTTTGCGTACAGCGGATTTGCCGCCTCGCGTCCCTGGAAATATACGTCTGGGTTCTGGGCAGTTCCACGAATCGTTGGGCTATCTGGTGTCATACCACGCGCCCTATTTTCCAAAACAATTTTTTCAGGAATCATTTTTTTCAGAACACTATCGTCAATTCGTATTAAACGTGATTCCTCATGACTGGTGCGAAATCCATCAAAGAAATGCAAGAATGGAACACGACTACGCAATGTCGCCGCATGTGCAATTGCCGCCATATCATGTGCCTGCTGAACATTATGCGAAGACAACATTGCAAACCCTGTCGAACGCACCGACATAACATCACTGTGATCACCAAAGATAGACAACGCATGTGTTGCCAGCGCACGCGCCGCCACATGCATAACAAATGGTGTTTGTTCACCGGCAATCTTATACATATTTGGAATCATCAACAATAAACCCTGGGACGCGGTGAATGTTGTCGCCAAACTGCCCATCTGCAGCGCACCATGCATCGCACCCGACGCCCCCGCTTCGGACTGCATTTCGATAATCTGTGGGATTGCGCCCCAAATATTTTTCTTATGCTGGAACGACCATTCATCCGCCAATTCACCCATAGTACTACTTGGTGTAATTGGATAAATTGCTGCAAAATCAACACATCTGTACGCGACATCTGCCGCTGCCCAGTTTCCATCAACAATTAACTTTGACATAATAACTTTCCTTTACCGTTAAACACAATGCCCCAATTGTACCCCCAAAAACGTACAATGGCAAGATTAATAAAACAAAAAAAGGGGCATTTGCCCCCTGAATTATTCTTCTACATCTTCTGTCAGTTCGACATCTGTCGGACTGGAAATACTGCGCGATTTTACAGTATCCATCGCGATTACCATTTCCATTGCACGTTGCAGTTGGTAATCTCGCGCATCTTTTTCTTCGTCTGTCAATTCTTCAAATGGCGTTTCTTCGTCACCTGAATCCTTCTCGGCCTTGTCAGACTTTTTCTTATCTTTCTTTTTCGCCTTATCGTTCTTCAAAGAATTCTTGAACGAAGCCTCGGAATACATGCTTTCTTTCTTTTCCAGAACTTCTACCTTGGAATGCAAGACTTCTATATCTGGTGTAATGCCCTCGTTCTGAATGGAACGGCCCGATGGCGTATAATAACGCGCAATTGTGATATGAATCGCAGTTCCATCTCCCAACGGCTTTTGCTGTTGTACGCTGCCCTTGCCAAACGATTGCGACCCCATAACCAAACCACGTCCATTATCCTGCAACGCACCCGCCACAATTTCAGATGCTGATGCCGACCCATGATTTATCAGAACAACAATCGGTTTACCATTAACCGCATCCCCTGGTTTCGCGAACACGCGTTCAATATCTGTCTTTTCCTTGCCACGGGTTGAAACAATTTCCCCACCATCCAGGAATGCATCGGACACATCAATCGCCGCCGTCAAATACCCACCTGGATTATTGCGTACATCAATGACATACCCCACAACCTTGTCTTTTTCCAACGCTTTAATTGCCTTGTTCAAATCACGCGATGTTGTTGCCCCAAAATCAGATATACGAATATAACCAATTTTCGGTGTATCTTTGTCATCTGGGTCCGCATCCGCCAACATTTTAACATCATGTTTAACCGATTCCACCTTGATAATTGCACGTTTCAACGTCATTTCTTTTGGTTCACCATCATCAGACACAACCGTCAACTTCACCTTAGTCCCTGGGCGTCCCTTCATCTTTTTCACCGCCTGATTCAGCGTCAAATCAAAGACCTGTTCCCCATCAATATGGGTAATATAGTCGCCCGCCTTAATCCCCGCCTTGTCCGCAGGCGTATCATCAATTGGTGAAATCACGCGCACCGCACCACGGTCACTAGTAATTTGAATCCCCAGCCCCCCAAATTCACCATGCGACTTATCGTTAAATTCCTTGAAATCATCCGCCGACAAATACGAAGAATGCGGATCCAGCGCACCCAGCATGCCGTTCATAGCAGCCTCTAACATCTTTTTTTCATCTGCTTCTTCTACAAAACTATCGCGTGCCACCTCGAACACCATGGCTAATTTTTTCAATTCTTCATAAATCTGTTCATCGGTCAAATGCACAACCGGCTCTTCTTTTTTCTTTTTCGGCGCCGCCACACAGTCCATCACCGGCATCATTAGCATCACAAAAACAAGCAAATTCTTAAACATACCTATACCCTTTCGTCTGATTTCCCTCAGCATAAAACAAAACGCGCCCCCATTCAACCCGAAATTTATAAAGATACAATAAACAACACACAAAAACTTGACGTTTTATATTTTTGTACTATAATATAAAGTATGAAAGACATAAGCAGAGCAGATTTTCTAAAAATATCGCTTGAAACCCCAGCGAAACTGGAACATACGACCTGTATGGACCTGTCAACGCCATGCATATTGATATTGGGTGGCGAAAATACAGACACCCCAAACTGGGCACACAATTACTGCCTTACCATCGCCAAAACATTGTATTTTAACGATATTCAAAAGGGCTTGAACATCTATTCGGTTTATTATAAATTTCGCGATCGCAACGGCGGTCTTGATCGTCTGAACCTGTTCCGCGAATTCCGCGACACCCAAAGTCTTTTTGACTATGGCAACGGTATGACAATGACTGATATTACATACATGAATCATTCATACCCATTAAGCAACACATACCCAAACTATATATATGACATTATCAACTTTGCGTTTATTCCCCGTTTATTGGGACGCAACGTTCAAATGCAAAGCACAAAGAAAATAAAAGAAAATTTCAGAAAGATGATAATTTTCACACATTGTCATGGCACATACGTACTGCGAATGATAGAAAAATATTTGCACCAAGAATCAAATAAATTCACATACAGTCTGCAAGACATGTACGACATCCAAAAAAGTATATTCGCAATAAACCACGCACCATTTGCGCCATTGGAACGTTGCAAATTTTCCGCCGTATCATTTGCCAGCGCATCTGACACCCAGATAAACCATTACAACGAACTAAGTTATTGTATGCAAACATCACCTGATGCGTTCAAACCAGTCGCATTTTTTGGTCCAAAATTCGGCAATGTATTAATTACAAATCGCATAAAAGAAGACACAACCAAAGAACACAGCCAGGTCGGTCTTAGTGGTGATCCACGGGACGAACATACACTAACAGAAAATGGCAAAATACTGTTCGCCACAGAACGCAACGCATTACTAGAAAGCACACGCGCCATGCTTGCTGGCAAACCAATCCCGACAACACCCAAGTTAATCCGCACCCAAGACGAACTGTTTGATTTCGACTATTTCAAAGCACGCGGTCAACAAATATGCACAAACGCCGGCAAAAACAATCGTTAACAGGGGGGCCAGCAATGACACAGAACATTAACAATCTTATCCACGGTCGCGAAAGTTACATCGTCTATTTTGGCGACAGTCTGATTATGAAGCGTCCTCTGCCAACGCTAAGCGATTCTGCACGCAACGAATGGCTGGCAAAACAGCACCGCACCAAGAACGCAATTGACGAAATCTATGCTGTTGGTAATCCACGCTATAACATTCCACGCATGATTTATATCAAAGACGACGAATATCAATTACTGGAAGAATGCGCCCCCGGCCAACATCTGACGGCCGATTTATTCAAAATCCTGTCCCGTCGTCAACAATATGAAATCATTGACGGTGTTGCCTCCTTCTTGGTTGACATGAATGAATTAAAACCTGTCCAAGATATTCAGCGCCACAAAATCGCATCAGAATTGAAATTCAATCGCCTGGACAATTTCATCGAAAATAAAATGCAGCATTGGTTTACAAAAGATGAAACTAAATACATGGCCGGCATTCGCGACAACATCGGCACATTTGAATATGACACACGGGCCGCATGGTCACATTGCGACTTAAACCCAGGCAACGTACTATACGATCCAAAGACCAGCACCTTGTCTTTCATCGATTTTGCCGAAGCCGGCTATCGTTTTATCTATCGCGACATATTTGCCCCATTACAAATTGAACTGGGCATATGCCGTCGTGTATATGAAACATACTGCAAAATGCACAACAACACAAAATACACGATGCCTAGTGTCAACAATGAAAACCTGCGTCAAATTATGAAATACCGTGTTATTTGCGCATTATTAAAACGTTTTATCAAGGCATCCGATGACCTGCGTATGAATCCAGAGAACGCAAAAAGCATAACAAACAACGAAAATAAAATTGAATTTATGCGCGGACAAATGCAATCCATCATGGACATAGAACGTCAATTTTCTAAATAAAAAAAATGCGCATTATGCGCATTTTTTTATTCTTTTTCTACAACCACCATTGCTGCACAATAATCTGATTGATCTGTAATAGACAAATGCACATGTGCATCACCATCGACCAATTCTTTTAATGCCGCCTTGGCGCCACCGGCAATTAACAATTCTGGACGTCCAGCATCATTATGCACAACCGACACATCTGAAAAAGCAATATCTTCACCAAACCCCGTCCCGATTGCTTTCAAGAAAGCCTCACGCGCGGCCCAGAAATTTGCCAAATGCTTTTCAGAATTTGCATTATCATTATCGGCATATTCCAATTCTTTTTTTGTAAAGATACGCGATTTTTTAAACGCAGACCAATCCAAGAAACGCCCACATTCAACCAAGTCAATTCCAATCCCAACTATCACGGACAAACTCCCTATTTGAATTGTTGTATGCGCCATACTAGTAATATTTATCCGATTCGTGCAAGCACAAAATTTACCCAACAAAAAATCCCGCCATTTGGCGGGACTGATAACCATTTTGATGATTATTTTTTGGACGCTGCCATTGCTGCTGCCTTGGCTTTTTCGTCTTCTTCCATTGGCATTTTACCACCAATAATCGCGAACGCCAATTCAGCCTGATGCAGACCCAATTCGACACCTTCTGGCAGAACCAGATCAGTACCGTGAACCACATCACCAATTGTCAAGTTAGCCAAATCAATAATGATTTTTTCTGGGATAACATCAACCAAACCACGCAAAGCAACTTTACGCACTGCAAAGTTCAATGTACCACCCAATTTCAAGCCCTTAGAAATTTCAGCATTGATAACTTCTACTGGCACAACCACGTTAACAGGCTTTTTAACGTCGATACGTTTAAAGTCTGCGTGAATTGCCATATCAGACACAGGATGATATTGAACATCCATCAGCATTGCGTCTTCTGTACCCGCGCTTGTTTTAATTTGGAACAATTTAGTCCGCAAACCTGGTGTTTTCAGCAACATTTCGAATTCACGACCGTTCAATTCGATTGCGACTGGGGCTTTCTTTTCCCCATAGATAACAGCAGGGATATTTTTGTTATTGCGGATGCTACGTGCGGCCCCCTTGCCTGCTACGTTGCGAATTTCTGCGTTTAATTCAATAGCCATTTTTTATTTCCTTTGATTTGTTTTTTATATTCACACAGCCTCCAAGGGTGCTGTGCGCCGCGCATTATGCCCCAGAAATTACGAAAAATCAAGTATTTTTTTATCGCCACACCGACGGAATCGAAGAATAATCCGATAATTTTTGACATTTATAAAACGCGTCCACAAAAACAAGTGTTTTTTACTTCCACACACTTGGTATTGCTTCATAGTCACTTAACCCAGAATCACCCATATACATTCCACCGACCTGTTCAGCTGTCGCATTTGCCCATTTATTATACAAATAAACCCCATTTGATTTGGCAGACGCCCCCGTCAAACCATCACAATTTGCGAACATATAACTTAACGCCCCGGTCCCCACTTCACCGCTAAAACCATCAAACAACCCATCTGGTATTTCTGTTAAAACATAACTGCCTTCGAACATGGCATATAACATATAATCATCCAAATTTCCACTAATGCCATCAAACAAAGTCGCAGGAATATCGGTTAACGCTTCGCTGTACATAAACGCGCCCGCGAATCGCGGCTGCGTTCCATCTGCCAACGTTGGGAACACACGCCCCAGACGTCCATATAATTTTGCTACACTCCAAGAATCTGTCACCCAAATTACCGAAACTGCGGGCACCCATGCCGTCGAAAAAACAGTTTTATCATACTGGGTCGCACGACCGCCTAACTTTACAACATAGGCGCCCGGCGTATCGTATCGATGAAAGATCTCTAATTCAGAAATATCAGATTTAGAAATATTTTCTGTAGCACCATCACCCCAATCAACAACAAATTCGCCCGCTGCGGTCAGCAAAAAAGTAAATTCTGTCGTTCCGTCCACTAACCCAATTGCAAATGGATATTCTGGACTGGTCACATCATCATCATACACATCCTCGCCGGGTTCATCTGGCACAACAGCATCAACCTTAATCAACCCAGCAACAACAGTGTCCACCGCCACAGTATCCGCCACCTGACGCGTTGCGTATTGACTGTTTCCCCAATCTGATGTTGCCGCCCCATTCAGCATGGCGTTTGCCACATCAACTGCGGTCAACACATACTTCATATTGGCCACAACTGATGGATTCACTAAACTTTCATTATACGGCACAGAAATATTCCACGCACGACTTATCACATCATGTACATATTGCACATTAACCACCTGGGCGGCATTTGCTGTAACCGCAAACATAAAACCAAACAATACACCAACCAATTTTTTCATATGCTCTACCCTACCCCTATGGCATTGGTGGTAACGGCGGCGTTTCCACAGTCATCACCCCTGTCACATCATACGTCCCCGCCATTGTTTGATTTGCAGTCGATGATACATCAACCTTGGTCGTTGTGCGCGTTTCAACATATGTCGTGGATGCCAAATCGGCCCATGCGCCACACGGAATCAGCAATATTAAAAATAAAACAATTCGTCTCAACTTTATCCCCCAAAAAGAAAAACCGCATTGATAAATCAAAAGCGGTTGGAGGTTCGAAACTATAAAACCGTATAGTGTGGCTATTCATTATATTCACCAACCCTCCAACCCTGCCGGTTGGAGATTTGTTCATCCGTATCACGGACGCGGTTTTCAGGGGTTTCGACACCCCACCGATACCAATATCAGTACCAGCACACAAATTGTACATAAAAAGAAAAATTAAAACAATCTAAATTTTTCGTAAAATCAAAAAACGTGCACGACCATATGTCTTATCGCGCCAATTGCATCAGTTTGCGCCACGGTCGCGCCGTTATGCCCCAGAAATTACGAAAAAATCAAGTAAAAAGTCACCATTCCTTCCATGCATCTGGAATATAACCATAATCATCCAAGCCCGTTGCCTCGTGATACATAGCACCAACCTGTTCGTATGTTGCATCCGGCCATATTTCATATAAATATTTTCCATTAATCCGTGCCGACGGCCCAGTTAGAGAATAACAATAAGAAAACGTGGACTGAAACACATGTTCGGCCAGGTATGTGACACCACTGAACAGGTTTTCAGGAATTTTGGTCAGACCATCACAATAACTAAAAGTATACTGAAACATACCTTCAGCCGCACCTGTGATACCAGCAAACAGATTTTCGGGAATACTGGTCAGGTTGCTGCACCACATAAAGGTGCTGGCGAACATATATGGCGCACCACCCACAATCCCACTGAACAGGTTTTCAGGAATTTTGGTCAGACCAGAACATTCAGAAAAGGTGTAGTTGAACATATATGGCGCACTACCCACAATCCCACTGAACAGATTTTCAGGAATACTGGTCAGATTGCGGCTGCCGTAAAAGGCGCTATCAAACATATGTGATACCGGCGCGCCATGAATGCCGTCAAATAATCCGGATGGTATTTCTGTGATACTGGGTATATAAAATAAATAAACGAACCGCGGTTGTGAACCATCCGATAATGTTGGGAATATCGCACCCAACGAACCGGAAATTTCGGTTATTGCCTCCGAATAAACAGACGCAGCGCTAACATCCACATCAAAAGATATCGCAGGCGTATATTCATCATCGCTGTAATCGGTGGCCATACCGCCAATTTTCACGGTATATGTGCCAGATGTCATGCCATAATCATGGGTGTATGTGACCGCGTCCGTATTGTCTTTCTTAATGGTTTCGGTTGTTCCATCCCCCCAATCAACATAAAATGTGCCCGCCGCCCCCAAATCAAAACCAAATTCCGTTACTGGCCACCCAAAAGATCCTGCTCCATTATCAGAATACAAACTCAAATCAATTGTTGCGGTGAATTTGTATCCCGTATCTGCATTTTTCTGAATCAACGTTTCCACCGCTGTGTCTGTTGCGACCGTATCGGCGGCGACCATTGTCGCAAATTCACCATTGCCATAATCGGTGGTCTTTTTCCCATTCAATATTTCATTTGCAACATCCACCGCCGTCAACAAGTATTTCATATTCGCCGCAACACCAACATTTGTTATTTCGCGGTTATACGGAATCGTGATATCCCATTTGTCTGCAATCGCGGTGTGAATATAATCAACATTTGCAATCTGGGCAGATTGTACCGGCATGATTATCAGCATAAATAAAAATAATATTAATTTCTTCATGGTGGCGGGCATTCCTTCCTTATTCCGCGGATGGTAACGCCGGGGTGGGAACAACCAGCGTACCCGACACAGTATATGTGCCCGCCATTGTTTGATTTGCAGTCGATGATACATCAACCTTGGTCGTTGTGCGCGTTTCAACATACGTCGTGGACGCCAAATCGGCCCATGCGCCACACGGAATCAGCAATATTAAAAATAAAATAATCCATCTCAATTTTATCCCCCAAAAAGAAAAACCGCATTGATAAATCAAAAGCGGTTGGAGGCTAGAAACTATACAAAAGAATAGCGCGGGTTATTCAACATATTCACCGCCCTCCAACCCGGGGTTGGAGGTTTTATCGTTCCCTGTTGAACGCTTTTGTGGCGAGTTTCTAGGCTCCGACAACAGAATACCCGATGTCAGTAACAATTATATTAAATCTAGGGATTTAATACAAGTTAAATCTTTTGCATAATTAAAAATCTGGCGCGACCGTATGTTTTGTCGCGTAAAATCTGCCATTTGGATTCGTCTGGCTGATATGGATTTATTGATTCCTGTTCCCAGATTACAATCGCACCGCTTTTTGCCAATGCGCCAATCTTTTTAATCAACGCTACGCCCAATTCGTGCATATCGTATGGCGCGTCTATAAAGATTAAATCTGCCACGGGCGCATATTTTTGTGCGACCGAAATCGCATCGGCCTGTGTCACAGTTGCACGCGCCCCAACATTCAAAGTCGCCAAATTATCACGCACAGTTTTAACAGATGTCGGCGCAACATCCGTAAACACAACACTTGCGCCTGCATATCGTGACACACATTCCAACCCAAACGCCCCCGAGCCCGCGAACGCATCCCATACAACCATATCTGCACCCGCGTCAACAATCCCAGATTCCAGCATATTAAACAACGCAATTCGGGCACGATTTTGTGTTGGACGCGCATTTGGGGGCAACCGCAACTTGCGCCCACGATACACTCCTGAAATAATTTGCAATTTAGAATCCATACGATAAAGTATAAATCATGAAATTTATGAATCAAGCCATTACTTGCGCCCAACGCGCTTTTTCCCATGACGACGTACCAATTGGCGCGGTGATTGTACGCGACGGAAAAATTATAGCACGCGGTGAAAACCAGGTACAATTACACAAAAACCCAACCCTGCATGCAGAAATTGTCGCAATAAATCGGGCATGTAAAAAACTGGGGACAAAATTTCTTGACGATTGCGATATATATGTATCTTTGGAACCATGCGCAATGTGTGCGACGGCGATTTCATTTGCCCGCATAAAAAACATTTATTTTGCAGCGACCGACACCAAGGGCGGTGGAATCACTTCAAATGCCCGCATTTATGAAACAGATAAACACCTGTGGAAACCCGTCGTTCATCAAATGCCCGAATTTGCAGATGCGTCCGCCGAAATGCTGCGCGATTTTTTTCGCCTGCGCCGCAACAAAAAATAAAAAATCCCCCGTTTGGGGGATTTTTATTTTGTAATTCGCACATCCAACTGCGGAAAAGGAAAGTTAATTTTCTTTTTCGGCAACATTTCATAAATCTGTTCAATTAAATCCAAACTGCTGGCATACGCATCCGCATATTTTGCCCAATATCTGACAACCAATTCCACCCCACTATCCCCCAAACGTTCAATCAAAATTTGTGGTGCAGGATCCCACATAACACGCGAATCCTTTTTAAGAATATCCAAGATAACCTTGCGGGCATCCGCAATCTTATCACCATACGCAACACTTAATTTCAAATCTGTTCGACGTACCTTGCCATGCGACAAATTTGTAATTTCACCATTAGCCAGCGCCCCATTTGGCAAAAACACAACCTGATTATCAAAGGTATGCAATTCCGTAGTAAAAATCATAATCTTTTTTACAACACCCGTTTTCCCGGTTGCGGTTTCAATTGTATCACCAACCTTGAACGGCTTGAAAAACAGGATAACTATTCCGCCGGCAAAATTCTGCAGCGTTCCCGACAACGCCATACCAACCGCCAAAGATGCCGCCCCCAACACCGCTACAATAGACGTCATCTGAACACCAACCGTCGTCAAACAAATAACAACAACAAATATCTTTAATATAATGTTTAAAAAAGACGATAAAAACGTGGTCAAAGACGCTTCCAACTTACGTCGTTCCATCCCCCGCTTAATTGTCGCCATCAGACGTTTGGTCAACCAAAAACCAACAACCAGGATGACAACCGCCGCCAACAAGCGCAATCCAAAAGCCACAATCTTTTCACCCAGGCTGGACAGAATCGCCTCTAACGACCCAACTTCTATCTGTAATTTTTCTGCAACATTCATTTTTTCCACCTTACCTCATTCACATTCTATTTTGCCATAATCAAAACCAAAGAATCAACCAATAAAAAACCGCCATCTTGGCGGTTTTTATTATAACTGAATATACATTGATGGATTTTTCTCTAACCGCTTTATACCTTCATCCAGAACCTTGCGATATTCGATAAATTTCTTTTTATCTTCCTTGCCCAAATTACTAATGGCAGGCAACTTTACCGTCATAGGATTCACATGCACACCATCCTTAATAATTTCATAGTGCAAATGTGGCCCAGTTGAATACCCCGTTGAACCAACATATCCAATTGTTTGCCCCTGACGTACAGTTGTACCCACATTTACCCCCTTGGCAAACTTTGACATATGCGCATACAACGTCTCGTACGAGCCATTATGACGAATTTTTACAAAATTCCCATGTCCACGATTATACGAACGCGCCACAACACGTCCCGCACCGGCGGCCGGGATTGGTGTTCCTGTTGACGCACGGAAATCCACACCCTTGTGCGCACGGGTGTACCCCAAGACTGGGTGTTTACGATTTCTGGAAAAATTACTTGTAATTTTGGCATTATTGATTGGCGTACGTTTCAGCGACTTAATCGCACCATTACCTTCGGCATCATAATACCCAGTGGTCCCATCAGACTTTCTAAAACGATACATCTGAACATTACCACGCAACGCCTCAAAAGAAACAGCCAGCACACGTCCATTATCAATCTTTTTGCCTTCGGAAAAGTTTTCTTCATACAATACTGTAAACTTTTGCCCCGCACGAACATCGCGTTCAAAGTCCATTTCAAACGCCAGCAAATCATAAACGTCCGCCAAAATTCCCGCAGGAATACCTGCGCGTTGTCCCGCCAGATAGAAACTATCCCCGTCCAGAATTTCACCACTTTTATAGATTGCACGCGTATCACGTTCAATATCAACCGTCTTGCAATCCCAAGTTCCTGCATCATTACATGTTAATTCAACCTGTTTCCAAGGCGACGGAATAACCACAATCTTTGACACAGGCGCATCTGTTTTTTCGCGCACAAATTCCAATTTATCACGATCTGCACGCAGGGTTGTAATATCTGCATCGGCCTTTAAAACCCGCGCCACCGCATTAACATCATTGTGACTCAGCCCCTGCTCTAACAATAACTTTGACAACGTATCACCCGACGCCACCATAACCACAGATTTACACTCATTCAAACGCGCAGCACGCATCTGGGCCGGCGTACGTTTTGTCACCACTAAAAAAATTGCAACCAAACTCAACAAAACAGCTAACGCCATAACCAGTCGAGTCAAATTGGTTGTATTCAGAATATCTTTTGCTTTTTTCATGAACGCAATTATAATGGCTTTATGAACAGAAATCAAGCATTCACAATCCTACAACGCGCCGGTGGCATTCGTGCCGCCCGTATTATCACGGAAAATACTAAAAATTTTTCCAGGATTCGCGTCCTAATCATGGCACACAAACTACGACGTGGCGTACCAGTTGCCAAAATAATTCACCAAAAATGGTTTTACGGATTAAAATTCTATACAAATCGCCATACGTTGGATCCACGCCCAGACACAGAAACACTTGTTTCTGCGGTGATTTCTGATTGTATGCCGGACATAACACCAAATATTCTAGATTTAGGAACAGGAACCGGATGTATTATTTGCGCATTATGTAAAAATATTCCCAACGCGCACGGCACCGCAATTGATAAATCACGCCGCGCCCTGCATGTTGCACGCAAAAACATTCACTCGCACCAATTAAAAGACAAAATAAAAACCATACGCACAACGTTTGACCGACCACATAACTTTGGCGACACATTTGATATCATCGTATCAAACCCACCATATATTGCATATGGCGACAAACGTGTAAACGATGCGGCCACGCACGACCCAAAATTAGCATTATACGCAAAAAACAATGGCTTGGCGGCATACGAATCAATTGCTAAAAATGCGACACATTGGCTTAAACCGCACGGCAAGATGTACCTGGAAATCGGTATTGACATGGGACTTGACGTAAAAAACATATTTATGAAACACGGATGGAATTTAATGCGCACAGAATCAGACTTTTCTGGCATCGAACGCGTATTGGTATTTGAACGGGCACACCCATTAAACCCGGAATACACCGAATAATCTCAGTCGCCCCCGCCTATCAATCCGCAGGTGCGGAATATGCGTTGTCGCATCATGCCCGCGCTTGAATCTTTTTTGATGACGCTGAAAATCGGCACGTGCGAAATCTTCGGGATAGAACCCCAGTGGTGTCGCCATCTTAAAGAATTGCGAATAAACTTCCTTGGTATCTGGCATATAAAAATACGGTTTCAACGCATAAAAATGTTGAATCACCGGCGATGCCATATCTACATCGACCCCGTCCTGGATTACCACAGACGGTTCACGATTATACCGCAGTGGCAATTCATATATCTTGCCATCCAGCCCAACATTTAACAAATCCTGGTCTGGGTATTTCAACGGCACATCCACCGCCAACAATCGTGATTCGACCTTGGGCATTTTTTTCACATTTATCAACAGCACACCCGAATTCACATACAGACCATGTTTCAGATATTTATCCACAAACATCCGCACATGTTCCACATCCAACTTGCCACCCTGGGTTGTACTTTCAATTACCGCCATATCCCGAATTGCCCCCATGGCATATTTTTTAATATCTGTGTTATACAGTTCCGCAACATCCCCACACACCAAAGTATCTGAATCCAGGTACAAAATCTTGTCCAGATGCGGGAACATACGATGCGCAAACAATCGATAGAATATCACCGGACTCCACCGTGAAAAGTCGCGACCCGCATACGGATTTTCGCGCACCTTGACCACGCGCCACACGACGCGCCCGCCATATTCAGCAACAATTTTTTGAATTTGTCTGCGTCCATGTGTACGCGGCGGCACCATACAGTGTACCACCACCGGATTTTTTTGACACCGCACCAACGACCGTATTGACACCGCCGCCAACCGCCAAAAATTATTATCAAAACAATACAGCACATTTATTTCAGACATGACAAAAACCAACACAACACCCGTTTTCTGAACGGCAAATATCGCCGCGGAATAAACTTTACCGCCGCCAAGATTGTCTGACGCGCCTCGTCCTTGAACAGCCCTGTTTGCTTTGGCTGAATAACTGTTGTGAACACCATGTAATCCAACATCATCCGATAAAACATCCGCAAAAAGTCGGCTGGATACTTGTCCAAAATACTATCCCGCATATACCGAAATAATGTTGGGAAGAAATTAAAATGTGACACATCAAAATTTCTGTGCATCACAGATTGCTGATGAAATCTGTGGTACACACTGATTGTTTCAGTTTCAACAATTCGCTGGGTTCTGTGACATATATCCAGCATAAATCCCAAATCGTCACCCGCCCCTGTAAATTCGGGCAAAAACCGTACATTTTCAATCAAATCCCGTCTGTAAATCCGTCGCCAAACCCAGCACCAATTAAATTCCTTGGGTGCCAACAAGAACCGCGCTGGATTCACTTCTATCCAATGCCGTCCCACCGACCAGTCTTTATTTTTCTTGGGCATAAATTTAAATTCCTGGGGCACCATCAGCGACTGGGCACCGGCGATTTGCGCATCCATTGTTTCCGCCAACCGCACCAACATTTCCAGCGCATATTCTGTAAAACAATCATCCGAATCCAAGAACGCGATATATTCACCCTTTGCGGCATCCATACCGGCGTTACGCGCCCGCGACACCCCGACCGCCGATTTGAATTGAATCAGTTTAAATCGCGCATCCCCACGAATTGCTTTTTTAATAATGTCCACCGAATTATCCGTGGACGCATCATCAATAATAAAACATTCCCAATCAGATAACGTCTGGGCGCGCACAGATTTAATTGCATCTGCCACATACCGCCCATAGTTATGATTAGGAATAATAATCGATACCTTTGGTGCTTTCATATTGCCTTACATAGAATAATAACAGTTACTAATCGCAGTTCCCGACCCGGTTGCATCATTAAACACCATCCCCGACACCAGGAAACAATTCGCACTGGTTCCACTGTTGCGGACACTGGTGGTGCCATACACAGACCCCCAAACACTACCCCCACTTGGACATCTAAAGCACGAATTATAGTCCCGATAATACCCCGCACTGCAGTATACACATGAGTTATTACGGTGATATCCCGATGACGCAATCGCATACATATAACTTGCACATCGGGCACACGAATTGCCAGTCAGATAAGCACTTTCTCCACACATCCCACTAATCCCCGAACAATATGTATAATATGAATTATACCAGTTGGCACTAGTACACGATGACATACCACTGGAGCAAAAACCACTTACCCCCGAATAATAAACCCGCACATAATCGAATCCACTATATATTCCCGACGACCCCAACACAATAATCTGACTGGATGTGCATCTGGCTGAACTGCAACAATTATAATCGTACCCACCTACCTCTTGATACGTCATAGCGGCCCATACTTGTTCAAACTGATATGCGACATTCATAAAAAAACTGAACATCGCGAACAAAGCCTTATAAAATGTTTTCACAGGTTCTCTCCCTTCATTTCTATGGCACGCACCCGAACGGTGGTTTAGATTAGGCATATTCTTAGCCAAATTATTCCGTATTTTGTGGATAAAGTCAATCCTATTTTGTGCCTAATCTAAACCACCGTTTTAATTAGGCACTGTTTTTATTAAAATTTTCCACAAAATTCAAAAAATTGCTTTTATTAAAATAGTTTTTTATAATCACTTTTATGAAACAATTAACCGACCAGGATATTGAACAAATGATTGGCGTCGAACACGCGCCTGACGATATCGCCACACGCCGTGCGGTGCGTGCCGAATTACACCTGTCAACCAGCATACCACACACGCGTCAAACGCCACCATTACATGCGACACTGGACCTGCACCAATTAACCGAAGAACAGGCATGGAACGCCATAATGGACCTGGCCACATCTGGCACACGAACCGCCAACATCATCACCGGCGCCAGCGGCATATTAAAAATCAAATTTCAACAATGGGCACGCGACAGCATTCTGTCACCATACATCGTATCGTTTACACCAATAAACAACGGCAGTTTCGCAGTAAAATTCAAAAAATCATCGTCCCATTAACGGCACAGGATCAATATACACACCATCTTTTTTTATAGCATAATGCAAATGCGGTCCCGTACTGCGCCCTGTATTACCAGATAGCGCAATCTGATGTCCCGCCGATACTTTGTCACCAACACCAACCGTGACTCTGTCTAAATGACAATATACCGTTTCATATCCATCGCCATGTTGTACACGCACGCCCTGCCCGCATGTATCATCCACCCATACATTCGCAACTGTCCCCATCCCAGGGCTAACAACTGGTGTTCCGCGCGGCACCCCCAAATCTACACCACTATGATTTTGTAAATTCCCAGTTATCGGATGCACCCGCCGTCCAAACGGCGACGTAATCACCGGGCGGCCTGCAACAGGCTCCCCCAATGGCGCACAACTTACCCCAACATTATCAGTTTCAATTACTTGATTATACGGATTGGAAACAGCCTGTGCAATCTGCAATGCAGGCGCAGTAACATTTACCGGCGCAACTTTAACCGGCTGTACCACCACAGGTTGTTGCACGACAGACTGTGTCACATCAGGCTGTGACACTATGGGCCTGGTACCAGCAGTGTCTATTTTTTTGGGCAATTGCCCCGTTGCCCGCAATTCAGAAACCACCTGCTGACTTTTACGCTGCATGGCGGCCAATTCGTCTTCTAAGGTAATCCCCGCATACGCACAGCCACGAATACATTTACCATTTGCATCAAATTCTGATTCCCACGGTTCATACCCCTGGGCCATAACCTCGATTCGCTTTACAAAGGACGCGTCATTAAATGTGACTGGGAACTTTTGTGGACTCAACAAACTTTGCCCCATACACATACCTATTGAGGCAAAAAAATACAAAAAGCAAAATCCAACATTTCTCATTCCCATAATTATACCACAGGACAAATATTTTATTAATATTTTTCATGACGCAGTCACTTTTTTCTGATACAAATACAACACAGGAATAAAAGACATGGCAAAAATACAAACTGTTTATGAACACATTCGCGCAAACAACATCAAGACCTGGTTTCTGGTTATACTGTTTCCAATTATATTCATCACATTGATATTTCTATTCACGTTAATCGTTGCACCATTAAACCAAGCGATTGACACAACAATATCGGTTGCCATTCCAACCATTGTGGCATGTGGGATATGGATGCTGATATCATGGGCATTTGGTGATTCTATGATGCTAAATGTCGCCGGCGCGCATGAAATTACCGCAGACAATCGCGAACATCGTGAAATTTATCGTGCGGTTGAAAATGTTGCTTTGGCGGCAGGATTGCCCACACCACGCGTATACATAATTGACGACGATTCGATGAACGCCTTTGCAACGGGTCGCACCCCACGCGACGCATCGGTTGCCTTGACCCGCGGGATAATAAGACGCCTTGACAAACTGGAATTGGACGGTGTAATTGCGCACGAAATGGCACACATTGGCAACCGCGACATCCGCTTGGACATGTTAATGATAACCGGCATTGGTGTTACAGCATTTGCCGCGGATATTATTCTGCGCACGGCAATGTATGGCAATCATTCATCCGACGACAACGACCGTGGCAATAGTGCAGCAATATTGATAATGGTGTGGCTGGCATTTTCTGTATTCAATTTAATAATCACGCCACTATTACGCATGGCGGTATCACGCAATCGCGAATACGCAGCCGACGCAACTGGCGCACACATTACGCGTAATCCAAAGGCATTGGCATCTGCACTAAAAAAGATAACAACCGATTCGCGCATTGAATCAATGGACCGTATAAAATCCATGGCATCCGTCTGCATTGCGAACCCGGGCGCCCCGCGTGAATTTATTAGCGACTTGATGGCAACCCACCCACCAGTGAACAAAAGAATCAAACGACTAGAATCAATGAACATACAATAAAGGAAAGGTACCTAAATGGCCAATTTACATTTTCACTATGGCGTAATGAGCAGTTCTAAATCCGCGGCTTTAATAATCAACGCATACAACTTTCGTCGCAACGGCACAACCGTCGAAATCATCAAACCATCATTCGACAGCCGATTCGGCACAGAAAAAATCGTATCACGCATAGGTCTGGAATGTGAAGCGAACGCGATGCCATCATTAGAAAAATATACAATCAACCCAAATACGAACGTTATCTTGGTGGACGAGGTTCAATTTTTCTCGGAATCTGACATTGATAAATTAGTTAACATTGCGGATCAACACAATAAAATTGTTATGTGCTACGGCTTGATGGTTGACAGCAATGAAAAAATATTCCCCGCATCCCGTCGATTGATTGAGGTTGGCGCAAAACTGCACCGCATGGATTCTAACTGTCAAATCAACGGTTGCATGAAACTGGCGACCCACCACCTGCGTTTTGACAGCACCGGTCGTGTAATTCGTGCTGGCGACCAATTTGCCCTGGGCGACAGTAATTATAAATCCGTCTGTCGCGCGCACTATAACGCCCTGTATCACGACACGAACAAAAAAACAAAATAGCAATTATTTTTCTTGCAATTGAAATAAAAAGGTATAGAATAACAATCCGTTGCATCCATAGCTTAACTGGATAAAGCATCTGACTACGGATCAGAAGACTGAGGGTTCGAATCCTTCTGGATGCGCCAGAATTAATAAAGAACGTCGCCTTGCGCGGCGTTTTTTATTAATCCACGTACAACGTGGATATTCGAACCCAGGGTTCGAGCCGCAGGCGAAAGGGGCCCATCACGTTTGTGATGGGAATTACAATCCTTCTGGATGCGCCACGAATTCAAACACCGCCATTTGGCGGTGTTTTAATTTGTGTTGCACATCCTAGGGTTCGAACCCGACCAGAGGGTTCGACAAGGAGTAGATTTGACAAGTATCACGCAGTCAAATCGTCACGACTGCCCCGACGGTACAAAGTGCCAAGGGAATCCTTCTGGATGCGCCAGAATTAATAAAGAACGTCGCCTTGCGCGGCGTTTTTTATTAATCCACGTACAACGTGGATATTCGAACCCAGGGTTCGAGCCGCAGGCGAAAGGGGCCCACCACGAAGTGGTGGGAATTTACAATCCTTCTGGATGCGCCAGACATAATAAAAACACCGCCAACCGGCGGTGTTTTTTTTACATTGGTATATCTTCACATTTTTCAACTGGGTCTGATGTCTTACATTCTACTGTCTGACTGCCACCAATGCCCAAGAAACCATTTTTCTTTTTCGTCGTACAACTTTGCGTAATCGTGTTGGTACAGAAATGGCAATTTCTGGTATCACGATTAAAGGTCGACCACACTTCGCGCGTATAGCCCGCACCTTCGAACTTATGACGTTTTGAACCAAAACTAAGTGTCGATAAGTCTACCCCAGAGGTACCGAAATCGGCACTGGTCTTTAACCCTTCGGATGACGAATGTCCACCCTTTAACAGGTCGCTGCCCATCAAACCGATACCAACATCATACGAAATCGCATACGGTGGCGCCAGCGGTGTATCAACCTCCGAATTCGGCGCACCCGCCAATTCCCCATTCGTCGCCGCCAGGCGTTGACACATATATTGCGCCATATCAGCCGACGCATCCTTGGTTGCATCGAATACCGCCTTGTTAAATTTGGCATTATAATTGTTTTGTGCCTGGCGCAGGGCAGACATAGCAATCTGCATTTTAACCTGATTCAACAGATTCGGAAAACGTGCCGATGTCTTTTGATTCTTTTTACCCGTAATTTGCGATAAATCGCGGCCATTAACACAGAACTGAATTTCCGGATCTTGTTCAATCATTTCGATTGTACGATTAATTGTCCCGGCAATATTATTCAGTTCTTCTTCGATTGTCGCGATAATCGCTTCGGAATTTGGCACACTTGAATTTCTATCACGAATCTGGGCCAGATATTCAGCAACCCCGATTTCACCCGGCCCCAGTTTAACCGCTCCCCCTTCGCCATCATCAATGGTACGTCCTGTTGCATCACCCATTTTGATTGATCCAAACGAAATCATACCTGTCACACGATAAACTGTGCCATCTTTTTGTGAACGAATGCTGCCCGAACCAATTGTATCATCGGCGGCAAATTTATTACAATCGGTGGTACTGCCACAAACCTCGGCCATTTTACGATCAACCAATTCCTGGCACTGGTCCAGTGCAGAATTATCAATATTCAGATACAACCCCAACAACATAGAATCCAAATCATCCATTGAAAACGCAGGATTATTTGCCTTGCAAACGACTAAACTGTCAATCGGACAAATATCGTGGATATAATCATAGTCCATACCAATACAGTTCTGGAAATTTTCACCACAACGTACATCCGCGGTAAAGCAATCCTTGACTTCCTGGGTACAGGCATCGACACGCATCGCCGCCAATTTATCAACGACATAGCCCCAAATTAACGGTTCCATTCTTTCACACGGGTCTATTTCCACCTTGCAGAAACTGCGTGCCATATCTGGACGCGACAAACACGCATCCATAGTATCGACACCCTTGCCCTCTATATCATCTTTACATGCTTTTTGAATACAATTTGAAATATTAGTCAAACAAGACTGACGGAACTTTGATTCAGCCGCACTTTCCGCCACCTTAATCGTAGGCGCCGCCTCGCGCAGGAATGCGGGCCACACCATATCACGAACAGCGACACATTGCCCCAAAACATTTTCACAAATTGTACGTTTTGCACTTAAAACTTCCATTGTTGATGCAGTAATATCATAGACATCAACCGTTGCGACTGCTGTACCTGCTGTACTTTTTGCCTGGTTGTTCTGCATATTTTCCGACGCGATTGTCGCTACACAGTTTTCCCAGTTTTCACCACACGCATCTTCGGTCTGCATACATTTCTTGAATTGAACCATACATTGACCCAGATCGTATTTATTTGCCGCGTCAAAACTTTCCTTCAAGGCAGCACGTACATCTGATTTCGCATCCGCCAATGCCAATTCTGCCTCGGCCCGCTTGGCGGCAATACTGTTTTCATACCCCTTACAGTCTGACGTAATCTGACGTGAATACATATTGCGCAACAACAGCATATCAGACGCACAATCTTCGGGCACTTGATCTAAACAAATTTCCTCGGCCGCCTTGTACAAAGAAGCACCAGTCAATTCTGAAAAATCAATACCACTGGAACCCCAGATACTATCTTCTTCGTCCTCGTCATAATTCGATTCCCACAATGCCATCAAATCGGCACGTTTTTTTTCTTTAGAATCCTGACCGATTTCATCGATTTCTTTCAGATTACCTTTCTCATCATATTCACGCGTCCCTGTAAACACAATATCTGCCTGGGCGCCCAATTTCACTTTTTCTACTTCTTCTGTTGCAACACGTTCTGCCTCGGCCAAAATTTCTTGAATTTCGGAAAATTCTTTATCGTATTTGACACTTAAATCACTACATGCGCAACTGCCACCGGATTCATTTTCAGAAATACAAAACTGGTCCATACAACCATAATACGCATCATAACAAGCCTGATCATATAACCCAGACGCTTCTGTCTTGGTGCGAACAGATGTCCCCTTTTGAATGGCTGATTGCTTGCTAGCCTTTTTAGTTACTGCAAACACATCATGCCCTGGCATAATTGCCAAGGCACCAAAAACCAAACCTAATACGACACGACTTGTTTTGAACATATTGACTCTCTCCACATAAATTACATATTCACATCTTCACAGGACTCAATTTCCTGACAGAATTCTTCTTCGCCTGCTGCCATCATACCCATCAGGCCACCACCAACGATTCCTACTACACTGCCAATTGCGGTTCCCCAACCTGGCGTTACCATAGTACCCGCAGCAGCCCCCGCAGATAATCCACCCGCAGCACCTTTTGCAAACCCGGCCCCCTTGGATTCGCCACCTGTTTCACAAACCTGTTGCATACGGCAAACATGGCAATTACGCAGTGACGGTTCAAATGAAACGCTGCGGATATAACTGTAATTTTTATCAGACTTATCTGGTGACTCTACCTTATATGTCGCATAACAATTCTTTTCGGCTTCTTCTAAATCCTGTTGACGTGACAATTCTGCAATCTTAGATTCCAGTTCACGCATCGCACGATTTTCCGCACCAATTTCCGCAATCAATTTGGCCGTATTAAATACACTATCTCCCAAACTTCTGCGCCCTGCTGGTTTCTTGGCATCGGCACATGCAGCAACCGTAATATCCTTTTCAAACTGCTTAAAGAATTCATCAACCGCCGCCTTAGAATTATTGCGAACACGAACACGCAAATCAACCATTGACGCTTCGTCCTGTGGAATTTCGGTCAATCCCATCACAGTATCATCAGCCGGCAAACACGCCATATCGGTTCCACACGTTTTTCCCAACTGTTCTCCGAAATAGTTGATACAACCCTGCATCATCTGATAATCCATCTGCAAAACTACCGCCGATACAATGATATCGAACTGAGTTTCATTTTTACATGATGGGAATGCATTTTGTGGACACATCGCAATAATTTCAGATGTTTTCTTGCCCACACATTCTGGTGCTGTAAAGTTTTCACCACACTTATCACGCAGACACGCATCAACATCGTTCTGACAGAATTGTGTACGCAAATATCCCAATTTATCATTTACAACAGATTTCAATCCCGGAATCATCGCATCACATTCATCAATAATCGGACAAACGCCCGCCGCCACATTAACGTCCGTCAAACAGGCCGAATTAGTTGCGGTCGAACAGCCATCTTCCAGACAAACCTGAATCTGTGCCAAACACGTCTGACGACGATATTTGTCGGCATATTTGGCTGCATCAACTAAAATGGCTTCGGATTCTGCCTCCCAGTCCTGCAAGACATAATCTTTGACCGCCATACACTGGTCCAGAACATTTTCGCACGCATTTGCACGACGTCCCAACAAATCTGCATCCAGACAGTTTTCAAAATTCGCACCACAGCCACCTTTATCTGCGATACACGAACGATACGCCAACAAACATTCGCCACGATTATATTTATTTGTTGTATCCAGCATTGCCAAACGCGCCTGACGCACAGCCGCCTCGGCCGTACGCTTATTCGACTGTGCATTTGTTTTTTGCTCGGCCAAATAAGAACTAAACGATTTGCAGTCTGCTGTTATCTGACGTGAATACAGCATTTCTTCCATTTCTGCCTTGTCACCACAGGCTTCTAGTTCAGCGGCACAAAATTCCGCCGCCATCGCATACAACCCGTCACCGATATCTGCATCGGAATCAAGTTCTTCCTCGTCATCATCCAGACCACTATTCAACCATTCTAAAAAACTAAGCCCCGACGCACGCGAACTTTTCTTTGCTGCCTCGCTTTCTCCAAACACCAATCGTGCCTTGGCACCCAACTGTTCACGTTCTACACCTTCGGTATATAACTTATCGGCCTCTTCTTGAATCTTTTGAATTTCCTGAATCAAAGATTTTGACTTATTGATATTAGACGAACACGCACATCTATAGCCTTCGGACTCATCCAACAAACAAAATTCATCCATACATGCACGATACGCCTCGCGACAGGTGGTATTTTCAGACGGCGTTGTCACCGTATCTTCTTTTTCTTCCCCATCGGCATCAGAACCATCTGAATCATCTGGCTGAGCCGGCTTAACCGTCGTCCCTGTATTAGTCTTGACCCCTTTTGAAATATTCACACTCATATTCGGTGCATGCACCCCAGCCATAGATATACGCTGAACACCGACACGCACATTATCGCCACGCGTCACAGCAAAAGACACACCTGGAACCAAAGCCAACAAAGTTGCAAGAATTCTTATTTTCATAAAATCCATCCTACATATTTTGTATCTTATTTTATCAAATCCAGACCACATTCACAAGAAAATAAAAAAACCTTGCATTTTTATTCAACAACCAATATCATATACCCCAGAAATTTGTGAAAAAATCCAAGGACTAAATTCATGGCAAAAGACGATGTAATGGTTTTTAGTGGCACAGTCGAAGACAAATTGCCTAACACTATGTTCCGTGTCAAACTGGAAAACGGACATGAAATCTTGGCTACTGTCTGCGGCAAAATGCGCAAGGCTCGCATCTGGGTTAACGTCGGCGAACGCGTACGCGTTGAAATGACACCGTACGATCTGGACAAAGGACGCATAACGTTTGTTGAACGCAACCGCCCAGCACCAACTGAAAACGCAAATTAAAAATCGCCCCAATCGGGGCATTTTTTTATTGGAACAAAACCACATTTTTGATAAAATACAGACATATATTAAGGATGAGAAAGGTTATATACCTCATAACTGCACTTTTTCTAGGTGTCGGTCCTGCCGACGCCGCTGTTCGTGACGCAAATTCAATTTCACGCAGCGCACAAAAAAACACAACCGCACGCGCCGCATCAACAACCACAAAAGCCACAACTTCACGCACCGGAACAAAAAACACAGTTGTACGTTCCGCGACCACATCTCGCGCTGCATCGTCTGGCACAACACGTCCAAAAACAACAACGGCACGCGCTGCAACAACGGAAACCTTTCCCCGCAACGCAAAAACAATCAACAGACGTGACACCGCAAAGAACGCAACACCCAACACATCACGCATGGCCCGTGCAACAATAACAATGAGCACCACTCATTCAAACACATTCGGAACCGGCTATAATACATGTCGCGATGCCTACTTTACATGCATGGACCAATTTTGCAGCACGGCAAACGACGCATATCGTCGCTGTATATGCTCATCGAAACTATCAGAAATCCAATCACGCGAACGCGCTCTGTCTAACGCGGCCGACCAGTTATCAGATTTCCACAACCTAAACATGACTGTCATTGACAAAACCGCTGCCGAAGTCAATGCAATGACATCCGCCACACCTGGCGAATACACCCAATCAATATCAAAAGACCAATCAACCAGCGCATCTCAACTTGCCGGCATCAGCGAAGTTTTATCAAAAACAAGAAACAAATCCTTGTCAACCCAGGGCACCCTGGACATTGCCGGAAACATAAACGAAATATGGTCAACGACCGACCTGGCTGGTGGCACAAACATCGCCAACCTAACGGGCGAGGCTTTATACAACGCCGTACACGCCCAATGTTCCCAAATGGTCATAGACAAATGTCCAGACCAATCGACACAAACAATGGTTGTATCTGCGTATGGCATGTACATTGAAAACGACTGTTCCTTATTAATAAACGAATTGGACAAAAAATTAACGAACGCAAATGCCACGATACGCGAAAGCGAACGCGAATTGAACCTGGCGCGGCTTGAAAACTATAACGCACACAATTCCACATCTATAAACGAGTGCATCGCCCAGGTACGCGCAGACATCACCGCTGACACAGCATGCGGCACCGATTACATACATTGCCTGGACATAACGGGTCGTTATCTTAACATAGAAACCGGCGAACCAATCTACAGCCCCAGTTTCTATCAGTTAGAATCCCAGGTTTCATTGGCGGGCGACATCCTAACGAACGAAACAAATCGCCTTTTGGTTACAGAACTGAACAGGAAACGCAACTATGCCTCACGCGGGCTTGACACATGTCGCGACATTGCCGATGCGGTTTGGGACGAATTCATACGCCAGGCAATCACAGAAATCTATCAAGGGCAACAGGAACGCATCCGCACAGTCAAAAACGAATGTTTGGATGTTGTTAACAACTGTTACGACACACAAAGCCAATCATTAAAAGACTTTAGCAACATCAAAGAACAATTATTACTGGGTTCTCGTCTGGAATTATCTGAACAAATGTGCCGTGAAAAACTTGACGCATGCAGCAACCTGTACGGCGGCGGCTCGCACGGCATGGCCGAACTTATCACAGCCATGCAAGACATCACCAGCCAAAAGATTGCAAAAGAATGCCTGGCAACGCTACAAGATTACGCGCGCGATTTATGCGCCGTCCCCAGCAACGACAGTCTTCACTCATACCCATTTGCATGTCGTATATACGCACCTGGCGAACAAAGATACGCAACCATTCATGCATGCAACATCCAAACTCAGGCAAAAATTCCCGAGGATACCAACACACTGACACCACCCCCCCAACAGCAAAAACCGATCATCACACCCACCACAAATCTTTATGTGTGCACGGAAACAAGAATATACACATCATGCCACGAAGGGTATTATTTGACATACGACAACACATACGACCCAGAACCAAAAATAGGCAACACCTGCACCCCATGCCCCACGAACTGCATATGTCCAGGCGGGACAGAGGACATAAAATACCCTCCAAACAACGCACCAGAAGAAGACGTCTTTATCGAAGACCCAGATATTTGCGGTGACGATTATGTCGGCAGTCTTTATCACAAACTGGCACGCTATGCCATGCAGGCATGCGTCCGCCCATCTGAATCAAACAACACATTGCCAGCAACCGTCATCCAGGACATAAACGTCGTCATGGATAAAATACGCACAGACATGGCCAATTCACTTTCCGCCGAATGCGAACGCCTGGGTGGCATATGGGTTGACACAGTTTGGATTGACACCAAAACAGACACCACCACCGACATAGCTGCTGACGGCAAACACGATATAACCGGTGACCAACTATATAAAAAATTCTACACAGAAACATCCGCAAATACCCAATGGGGTTATTGCGCCGAAACAACAACCACAACAACAAACACAACAACAAACACAACAACAGCAACACAATAACCCCAACTTGCAGTCAAACACAAAATCTGATAAAATACACACTAACAGGGAAAAAGATATGAAAGCAATTATCAACCTATCATTATTTTTTAGTATTTGCACCTTATTTACAGCTGGCGCAAATGCGGCTACACCATGGTGGCAACAACCAACCGTGTGTCGCCTGGATCCGACCAATTGTTATTCAACAATGGGCGCCGGTTTCGATTCTGAAATGTGGGACGCAACCAGCAATTGTTGGGGATTAAAGTTAATTTGTCCAGACGCCCTAACCAATGGCGGCAACAGCGCCATACCCATGGGTCGTGCGGAAATTGCGCGTGGCGCGAACATAAACAAAGACTTTGATACAGATTTATTGGGCACAGACGGTGACTGTTTTGGTCGTCGCAAAACTGCGACTGGCGGCACAACCGCATCGGTAAATGGTAAATATGTAAATGTATGGTGTCCTGGCATACTAAACAATCCGGACGAAGCATTGACATACGGCGAAATCACCTATGGCACACAACCAACATGCGCACAACTGGCTGAAAACGGTTACGTTGGAATTGAAAACGGTCGTTGCTATGGCAAATATTTTGATACAAACAAATACTACATTGAATGTGGCTCGTCATTGATACCGACCCGCCTGATTGTATTAAACGGCGCAGATTACACAGCCCCAATGAATAATGCCCCCATAGACGAAGCAACGGCTGAACGATTATTTGAAAAAATGTACTCTGCTTCACAAACACAGCGTACAAAATATTA
>JBKSMY010000022.1:0-18178 GCA_046882065.1 Alphaproteobacteria bacterium
ATTGTCTGAAAGTTTTTTTCCATCCATTCTTTGCCAATTGTATATAAAATCTGTAATTGTATGTACGAGAAACGCCTCATAAAGTGATAAAACTCTATTTTGTTCTGGGTGCAACTTACTGTCGCTACAGGCGTACGATAAATTTCTAGTTAACGTATTACATGGAGAATCCCACTTCATCCTTCTGTATGCACTGGTAAACCCCTTCATTAGTCGATAGCCATTTTTGTCATGTATCCAAGGTCGAGGTAAAATCTGTCCACATTGTCTACAATATAGAGGAGTATCTTCTGATGCTTTATTTATACCTAAAACATTTTTTTTAGATTTGTGTGTAGGATTATTTTGGCAACCACAATGAATACATTGGTTATCAAAAGCGCCACATTCTGCAGGAGTATTAGATACCCAAAAATATTTATCTTTATCTAAAATTGGAACTCGATGAAAGGGTATATCTGATGTAGCTGTTATTTTATTCTTAGCATCCAAGGGGGGGAGGTTAGAAATAGTTTCTCTCAATGTTATCCACTTTTTAGATAACAAGGTTGGATGTTCTGCATGTGTTTGAGGTGGTAAGAATGTATTGTTTTTAGAAAAGTGTGCTTGTAATTTCTTATTTCTGGTAAAAATTGTAATCAATCGTTGCCTTTTTTCTGGAACTCCATAATTTGCAAACTCAACCACTTCACAGCGTCCAGTATAATTTGGTAAAGATAATTTAATATAGTCAATAATATTAACCATATTACCGTCTACATCAATCAATGTATTTTCCATCTCTGGTACGTTTTCAAGGATAAGTGTTTCTGGATTCAATTTCTTTGTTATTTCTATAGTTGGAATAATTAATTTATTTCTAATGTCAACAACTGGTTTTTTCCCATTTCTTATTCCTTGTAATAACTTTCCTCTACCATTTTTTGACATGCCTTGACATGGGGGAGTAGCATAAAGTACATCTAAAGGACGTCCTTTTAGGATTTGTTTGGTCGTTTTTATAATATTGTCTTTTTCAGTATTGATATCTCCTATGATCATTTTGGTTTCAGGATAGTTTTTCATAAAAACCTGAGCACGATCTTTTATCAGTTCATTTGCTACTAAAATATCAATATTGTTATTCTTCAGAGCTAAATCTCCAATCCCCCCCGATGAAAATAAACTGATCGCTCTTATTGTCATATTATTATGATTCCTTTCTCTGAGCGGTCATTTTAAAAAAAAGTTAAAATAATATCAAGTTTTTGTTTTTTTCATTCTGTGTGAGAGAGATTTTTTTCTCTATTCGCTTTTCAATAGGCTCTTCATTTTCGGCTATTTCCAGATAGTTTAACAAATCCTGCATGATGATATGAACTAATTTTTCTATTTGCTCCGATATTTTGACCTCCATTTTTATGATTCAGATAACTATAACGCTCAAAAAAACATAAAAATCAACTCAAAAAAATCTACAGGTACCTTTTTCTGGAAAATCAATATGTTATCCTTGAGGTTCGCGACTCAATGTCAATCCCACCAGTGTGGATTAGAACTGTCGATTTCTGCGTTTTGAAAATGTGCTGAGAAGCCTTATAAAATAAGGAAAAGATGGGCATCATTTTTGTGTGCTAAAAACGTGGTGTCCGTTTTCTAATTTAGAGGGGGTGACCATAAAAATTAAACCGCCATTTCGGCGGTTTTTATTTTTAACTGACCAATTTTTGCCAGAAAGTTTTTTTCTGGGGTTGCTTTTTGCGTTTGCGACGTTGGGCGTTGACTGTGGTCTTTTTGGCATCAACGTGTTGGGCATTTTTGCGCTTTGCATCCGTTGATGGTGCGTATGCCCCCAGTAAATCTTCGGTTTTATTTTGTTCGGGGGCAACGCGCTGGATTGAATATTGGTCGATATTCATCAGGCTGTCGTCGCCAACAATCACAATTTCAGTTTCGAATTTGGATTCCATTTCCGCTAATTCGGCACGTTTGTGATTTAACAGATAAACTGCAACGTCTGTCGGAACCGTCATGATGATTTTTTGTGCCGTCTTGGCCAGTAATTTTTCCTGGAGATGACGGAACAAAATGATTGCCGCCGTCTGAATCGATGGAACAACGCCCGCACCCATACAATGTGGGCATGGTACATATGATGATTCCATGAAACTGCTGCGCAGGCGTTGGCGCGACAACATCAATACACCAAAGTTGTTGATTTTTGCAACCTGGGTGCGGGCGCGGTCACGCTTCATTACTTCGCGCATTTTCAGTTCCAATTTACGGTTGTTCTTTTCTTCTTCCATGTCGATGAAGTCAATCGCAACAATACCCGCCAAATCACGCAGACGTAATTGCAGGGCAATTTCTTCGGCCGCTTCTAGGTTCGTATTTAATGCGGTTTGTTCGATGTCTTTTTCCTTAATCGCACGGGACGAGTTAACGTCAATTGTAACCATCGCTTCGGTCTGGTTGATAACCAGCGACCCGCCAGATGGCAATTGTACATATGGGCCATGCAGGCCTTCTAATTGTTTTTCAACACCGGCCTTGACCATCAATGGAACGCCTGCGTCTTTATATTGAACCAGTTGTTTGCGTGGTGCCTTGCCATACATTTGGATGAAATGCTGTTTTGCGGCATCAAACGCTTCTTCGCCTTGGATAATCAGAACGTCTTCTTTGTCGCTTAAGAAATCGCGAACAACACGACGCAATAATGAATCTTCGGTGTGGATGGTGACAGGCGCAACAGATTCCAATGTAGTTTTGCGGATTTCATTCCACAAGTTTACCAAGTAATCATAGTCGGCCGCAATATCCGCCGGTGCAGCACCCATGGCCGCAGTACGCAGAACGACCGTCATACCCTTTGGAATCTTTAAGCCATGCAATACATCACGCAGACGTGCGCGTTCGGATTTATCTGAAATCTTTTTGGAAATACCGTAACTGTTGCGCTTGCGTGAGTTTGGCATCAGAACGGCAAAACGACCTGCCAACGACAGATATGTTGTCATTGATGCGCCTTTTTGGCCGCGTTCTTCTTTGACACCCTGGACCAGCAAAATTTGCTTTGGTTTGATTACGTCTTGAATCTTGAATTCGCGGGCGCGTTTGGCAAATTCTTTGTTGTCTTCGCCTGCGCTGTGGTCATCGTATTCGGCGACTTCGTCTTCTTCGTCGTTTGGATCGTCGTCGTCGTCAACGATGTTGGCATGTGCCAATTCAAGAAGTTTCTTTTTCTGTTCGGCGGTCACCTGATAGTAATCTGGATGAATTTCCGAGAATGGCAAAAAGCCATTTTTGCCTGTTCCATAATCTACGAATGCTGCCTGCAAGGAAGGTTCAACGCGGATAACCTTGGCCAGATAAATATTACCCTTAATCTGGGGTTTGGTTGTGGTTTCAACGTCAAAGTCCGATACACGATTTGTTGATGGATCAACAACTACTACCCTGGTTTCCTCCGGGTGGACTGCATCCACATATATTTTTTTTGACATTTTGTAATCCTTTTGTTTTGGCGTTGTATGCTATGGCAATAACCCGTCCCCGTGGGGCGTCCAAGCCCATGCCAAGGGATTGCGCCACGATAACCATCAGCGCCATGCGAATTATTGAAAATAGTGATAATACAAACACTTATTACAGCCCCATATTCATACACAGGGGTTATTTTAACATGCCATTATTGCGTTCGCAAGGTATTTATTTTCTGATTTTTATCTCGGATTTTATGCGGTTGATTTTTGCCGGGATTTTTTCTTTGGCTTCGGATAACCAGCGTTTCATGCGTGAACGCAACCAACGTTCATAGACGAAAAATAAACTGCCCATGCCGATTAGTGGTAAGACGTAGTAGATAATACGATATGCCAACAGAGCACCGAATATGCAGGCTTTGTCTACGCTGTCGGGCAGGGCGACCAAGAATACTGTTTCAAAAACACCAATGCCACCTGGAACCTGGCTGAAAACGCCGGTTGATTGGGCGATTGCAAACAGTCCTATAAACACAACGAATGGGATTTTTACAAATGGAATCAGGCAGAAATACAGAACCAATCCGGCCAGAACGCTGTCTGTTATGCCAAGGATTGTTTGTGTGAATGCCATTTTTGCAGATGGTATTTGGAATTTTATTTGTCCAATTTTGATGCTTTTTTTGTGAAAGAAAATTGAGGTCGCAAAATATACTAATAATGTTATCAGACAGAATATAAATAGCGCGTTTATGCCCATGCTGGCGCCGATTGAGTTCTGAAATAATCTATGTGGAACCAAAAAATAACTGATTACCACAATGGCGGACGCACCAAGAAAATATGTAAAGCCCGATATGGTTAACATTTTTAGAATGTCGCCACCACGAATGCGCCAACGTGTGTATAAGCGATATCGGATTGCACCACCGCTGACCACGGCATGACCGGCATTATTACTGATTGCGAATCCCAGCATCCCCGCCAGCATCCATTTCCACCAGGAAACGCGCCCACCGACATAGTTTAATGCCAATAAGTCATATAACGATAGTGCTAGGTACCCCAGCATACATGCCAAGCATGCCATTGCCAGGTTTACAAATGGTATATCCAAGATTGCGTGTGCGATGTCGGATAGGCTGTAATTGCGTAATTGCCACCACAGCATACCAGCAGCCAATATGAAGAAAAAGATGCCTGAATAACTGATTACCTTTTTAATCAGGCGTTTTGCCTTTGCTGACATAAATATCCTTTTACAGGGGTAATAGGATAACAATTTTACAACAAAAATCAATCTAAATAAAATCTAATGGCGTATCTGCGGGCGGGGGCGACATCTCATGTAGCGTTTGTACACTACGATGCCGCCCCCATCCCGTATCTATGCCATTATCTTTTATTTTAAAAAATCTGTGTCATATCTAAAGTGAATTGTGGGTGTCTCATGTAGCGTTTGTACACTACGACACCCACAATTCGTTTATCTATACCATTATCTTTTATTTAATGGTGGCACCGCGTGCAGATATGCCATTATTACCCAGGTTCCTGTGGGCGGTGTTATTATCCAACCGTCAGGTCTTTGCCTTTGACATCTATATATACTGTGCTGCCTTCGCCGATTGAACCTGTTAGAATCAGGTCTGCGATTTTGTCTTCGACAGCAGATGTTATCAGGCGTTTTAATGGGCGGGCGCCAAATGCCGCGTCGTATCCATTGTCACCCAGCCATTTAATGGCTTTGTCGGTGATGTTTAATTCAATGTGGCGTTCCGCAAGGCGTTTTTCCAAACCGCGCAATTGAATTTTGACAATTCCCGCCATTACATCTTTGCCCAATGGGTTAAAGAATACGATTTCATCAATTCTGTTCACAAATTCTGGGCGGAAATTTGATTTTACTGCTGCCATGTCGGGCAGGTTGCTGGTCATGATTATAATGGTGTTGGTGAAATTCACCACATGACCTTGGCCATCGGTTAGACGTCCGTCGTCCAGAATTTGCAAGAATACGTTAAACACGTCTGGATTTGCCTTTTCGATTTCGTCGAACAGTAATACCTGGTATGGGCGACGACGAACACTTTCGGTCAGGACGCCACCTTGTTCATAGCCAACGTATCCTGGGGGACTGCCAATCAGACGTGAAACAGAATGGGGTTCCATGTATTCACTCATGTCAATTCGTGTCATAGCGGTGTCGTCATTAAACAGATATTCCGCCAGTGATTTTGCAACCTCGGTTTTTCCGACGCCTGTTGGCCCCAAGAACATAAAGCTGCCCATTGGACGACGTGGATCGGACAGGCCGGCACGACTGCGTCGGATTGCGCGTGCGATTACCCCCAGGGCATGATCTTGACCTACGACACGTTTGCGCAGTTCGTCTTCGATGTTTAATAATTTAGACTGTTCTTCGGCGTTCAGACGGTCGGCTGGGACACCTGTCCATTTGCTGACAACGGCGGCAATATGTTCCGGAAGAACCGTTTTATACTCGCGTGCGTTCTCGTTCATTTTGTGAATTTGTTCTTCTAATTCTGGGATTTTGCCGTATTGCAGGGCGGACGCTTTTTCATAGTCGCCATTGCGCATGGCAGTGGCAACTTCGGCCTTGGCAGAATCCAGAGCCGCCATCGCATCAGACAGAGCACGCATTTTTTTCTGTTCAGATTGCCATTCGGCGGTTAGTTGTTTTGATTCGGCTTCGACCCCAGCAATAATATTTTCCAATTCGGTCAGGCGTTTTTTTGATTCTTCGTCTTTTTCTTTCTTTAATGCCTGTTGTTCAATTTTTAATTGCATTAAATGACGGTCAACTTCGTCCAGACGGTCGGGTTTTGAGGCAACTTCGATACGGACACGGGCCGCTGCTTCGTCAATCAGGTCGATTGCTTTGTCCGGCAGGAAACGATCTGTGATGTATCGATTCGATAGTTTTACCGCTGATACCAATGCGGCATCCGCGATTCGTACACCGTGGTGACCTTCGTATTTTTCTTTTAATCCGCGCAGGATTGAAATTGTGTCATCAACGGTTGGTTCGTCTACATATACCGGCTGGAAACGACGGGCCAGGGCAGGGTCTTTTTCAATGTATTGACGGTATTCATCCAATGTTGTTGCGCCAAGACAGTGCAATTCGCCGCGCGCTAACATTGGTTTTAACAGGTTTGCTGCGTCCATAGAGCCTTCGCCTTTGCCAGCACCGACCAAGGTGTGCAATTCGTCAATGAATAAAATAATTTTGCCGTCGGCGTCTTTGACCGCTTTGAGGATTGCTTTCAGGCGACCTTCAAATTGACCGCGGAATGATGCGCCCGCCATCAGGGCACCCATGTCCAGGCTTAGCAGTTGTTTCTTTAGCAGGTTTTCAGGCACGTCGCCAGATATGATGCGATTCGCCAGTCCTTCGACAATTGCGGTTTTCCCAACGCCGGGATTCCCAATCAATACAGGGTTGTTTTTTGTGCGACGACTTAACACCTGGATAGAACGACGAATTTCTTCGTCGCGGCCAATAACCGGGTCTAGTTTTCCGTCAGCCGCCAGTTTTGTAAAGTCGGTTGTGTATTTTTCAACCGCTTGTTGTGGTGATTCCTGTAAATCATCTGGGTTCATTTGTATGACTCCTTGTAATTCGTTTTGTTTATATATAGTGCCATAAAGTTCGCTTTCAAGGCACAGGAATGAATGCCAAAATGTGTCCTTGCGGGGGGGATTTTTTTGTTCTAGACTGAAAATGTACAAAAGGATGGAATATGCACGAATTTACCCCAAATGATATAGCGCAAATTCAAAATCATGGTTTGTCGATGGATGTGGTACAAGGGCAATTGGCTGACTTTGTAAACGGATTTCCGTATTCTGATATTGTGCGGGCAGCCGTTATTGGCGATGGGGTTCGTGAAATGCTGGGGGATGAATATGCGCAGTACTGTGATGCGCATCGTGATGAATATAAGATTGTAAAGTTTGTGCCGGCATCAGGGGCGGCTACCCGTATGTTCAAGGATTTGTTTGAGTTTTTGTCGTCCGGTCAGGTAAATAAAACAACCCAGATTGTATTAGATAATTTGGAAAAGTTTGCATTCTGGGATGATTTGCAGGCGGTTTTGCCGGCAAATCCTGATGCACATGATATTATAGAGTGCCTGATTACAGAACAAGGCTTGAATTATGGGGCGATGCCTAAGGCTTTGTTGCAATTCCATAAATATAAAGATGCGAATCGGACTGCGTTGGCAGAACATTTGGTCGAGGGGGCGCAGTATGCCGCTGCAAATGGTGTCGTAAATATTCATTTTACTGTGTCGCCAGAACATATTGCGGGATTTGATGATTTGTTGGCTAAAATTGTGTCGGAATACGAATCGGTATTTGGGGTGAAATATGATATTTCTAAGTCTGTGCAAAAGGCGTCTACTGATACAATTGCGGTAAATTTAGATAATACACCGTTCAGAAATGATGATGGAACATTGTTGTTTAGACCGGCGGGACATGGCGCATTGATTGAAAATCTGAACGATATTGACGGAGATTTGATATTTATTAAAAATGTCGACAATGTTTGTCCAGATGGGGCGCGGAACAGCACAATTGCACATAAAAAGCGTCTGGCTGGGTTGGCTATGCAGTTGCAGGCGCGTATATTTGAATATATGCGTGCGCTGGATGCGGGAACGGCAGATACGGATGAAATTGTTGCCTTTATAAATAGTAATCTGGGTATCGTAGTGGATTCTGGGGCGGATTTGCGTGCGATATTAAATCGTCCGCTGCGCGTGTGCGGTATTATTAAAAACACAGGCGAACCAGGCGGTGGACCGTTCTGGGTGCGCGGTGCAGATGGTGTGTTGCGTTTGCAGATTGTCGAACCAGGGCAAATTGCGCCAGAAAATATTAGTATTTTGAAAGAGGGTGAATTTTTCAGCCCAACTGATTTGGTGTGTATGACGCGTGACTATATGGGGAACAAGTTTGATTTGATTAAATATGTGGATTCAACCGCTGGGTTTATATCTGAAAAGTCCAAGAATGGGCGCGCCCTGCGTGCGATGGAACGGCCTGGTTTGTGGAATGGGGCGATGGCAAAATGGAACACGGTTTTTGTAGAAACACCGCTGGATACATTTACCCCAGTCAAGGTGATTTCGGACCTGTTGGGGGCGGGGCATACAGCAAATAAATAAAAATATGAAAACATTACTTGACTTTTCGTAATTTTTATTATAAATTTGGGTTCGCTATAAATTAAAAGGTAGAGTATTATGCCACGTGTATGTAAAGTTACAGGTAAGAAGACAGAAGTTGGGATGAATGTTTCCCACTCTCATCGTCGTACAAAACGTACTTTCTTGCCAAATTTGCAAGTTTTGAAGTTCCATAGTGATATTCTGGGACGTGATTTTTCATTGCGTATTTCAACGGCTGGTCTGCGTACATTGACCAAGCATGGTGGTTTGGATGCGTATGTAATGGCAAAGCCTGTATCACGTTTGACAGAAGAAATGGCTGCGATTAAAAAAGCCATTGAAAAGAAGAACGGTAAACCAGCAGCGCCTGCAAAAAAGCCAGTTCACAAGGCGAATCGCAGTGCACGCTTGGTAAAAAAGGTTGAAGCAAAGAAAGCCGCCTAATTGGTTTTCAATGCGTCATGGCCCCGTGGCGGAATTGGTAGACGCGCTTGACTCAAAATCAAGTTCTGCAAGGAGTGTCGGTTCGAGTCCGACCAGGGCCACCAGATAAATAAAACATCCCGTTTGGGATGTTTTTGTTTTGCTGTTTGGGCAGTTCTGTATATAATCGTATTATGAAATTAGAATCTGTGGGAATTTTAATCAGTTTGCGTGCTTTTAATGAACGTGACGCAATTGCGCGTGTGTTTACGCGTGATTTTGGTGTTTTGGTTGGGCTGATGCGTGGGGCAAATGTTGCCAAGAAAAATCGACCTTTGGTGGGACAGGTTGGAACTGTGTCTTGGAATGCGCGTTTGGATTCGCAATTAGGAATGTTTCATTGGGAAGCAGAAAAAAATTTATCTGCGACTATTATGATGAAGCCAGATACGTTGTTGGCTATGAATTCTGCATTTGAAATTTTAGGAACTTTATTGCCAGAACGTGAAGAATATACCGGTTTGTATAATGAAACATTAGATTTGTTAGGCGCGTTGGCATGTGGTGATGTGCGGGCATATTTGACGTGGGAAATTAATTTATTGCGTGATTTGGGGTATGCGTTGGATTTATCAAAGTGTTCTGGCTGCGGTGCGACGGATGGCCTGAACTATTTGTCGCCACGGACAGGGCGGGCGGTGTGTGATAAATGTGCGATGCCTTATATTGATAAGTTGTATAAGTTGCCATTAAATTTGAATACTACTATGCGATTTTTGGAAAATATTTGCCTGCAACAGGGGGCAGA
The DNA here is from genome assembly GCA_046882065.1 of Alphaproteobacteria bacterium. Taxonomy (GTDB): domain Bacteria; phylum Pseudomonadota; class Alphaproteobacteria; order Rs-D84; family Rs-D84; genus Enterousia. The sequence continues at coordinate 9,900 of JBKSMY010000022.1, forward strand.
TGTTCCACAAATGAGACGTATGATAAAAAACGTATAATTTGATATATTTATTCCTTGCGCTTTGTTGAAAATTTGCTATTGTAAAATCTGTTCAACAGAAGAAGGAGAAAATCATGACTTGGACAATCTTGGTACTGGTCTTGGGTATCGCTTTGTACATGTTCGGTGGCATGCTGCTGAAACAGGATACAAAAAAACCAGCGATGGGCGTTATCTGGGCAAAGAAAGCAATCAAAGTAATTTCTATCATTATGGTTGCAGGCAGCGTATGTCGTCTGTATGTTCCATATTATTTGACATCTGTTAATCCTGCAATTATTCAGGAAATGGTTGAAGGTATGCAGGCACAGCAGAATGCAGAAAAGAACAAAGCAATTCGTAAGTTTGTTCGTGAATCTGCATTTGAAATGAGTGAACATGCCCCAATCTTGGGTAACCCAGAAGCAAAGAAAACAATTTATGTTTGGACAGCGGCTTCTTGTGGCTATTGCCGTCGTGTACATGGTGAATTGGACCGTGTGTTAAAGGCGCGTGATGATGTTAAGGTTGTGATGAAAAACTTCTCGATTCACGGTGTAATGAGTGATGGTCCAGCGCGTGCGATGATCGCAGCAAAAATGCAGGACGCAGCCAAGGCAGCAAAATTTGCTGATATCGTTATGACCAAAGAATATCGCCCATCTGAAAATATTCAGGATCAGGCGAAATTGGCCGCAGCAATTGAAAAGAACTTGATGAAGTTTGCAGAAGAAGCAGGTCTGGATACAAAACAGTTGAAAGAAGATATGACCAGCGAAGTTGTTGAAATCGAATTGGCAAACGTTCGTGATTTGGCACAGCGTTTTGAAATCACAGGTACGCCATTCTTGATCATCGGTGAACAGGCATTCCCAGGTGCAATTCCAGCCGATCAAATCAATGCAGCGTTGGATAAATAATTTTTGATTGCAAATATAAAAATCCCCCCATGCGGGGGATTTTTTATTTATTGTTTGAAAAAACTAATTATTTTTTATATAATGGGTTTACGCCATGAAAGATGGTGTTGGGCTTAGAAACCCATTAAGTGCGTCGTAGAGAAGACGTAAAAATCTCCAATCATTTTATTGGTTGGAGTGTGCCGAATATATCGAATAAGGCGCGCAATTCACTTAATTGTTTCTAAACTCCAACCATCAAAGATTTTTGGTGGTTTTTTATTAACAATAAAAAGGATGTGGATATGAAAAAATTATTTTTAACAACAGGATTGTTGGCGGTATTTTCTGTGCCTGCATTTGCGGAAATTAAATGGTAAATTGGTGGTGGTGTTGGTTATGCAACGCCAATTTTTTCAGATATTATTGACGATTTGATTGACGAGGATTTTGCAGAAGATAAAAGCGGAACGCTTTCTTTTAATATAACTGGCGGAATGCGTTTTGGCGAACGTGATAAAATTTATAATGGTGGTGTTAGTGCGACTTATTCGTATATGTCCGATTTGGGGCACTTAAAGGACGGGTATAATAATCCGTATTATATGGATGCAACCTTGGATTTTTCGAGTTTTTATTTGACCTATGATAATTATATTCGTTTGTCCGGAGACGCAGAACGTCGGATAGATCTGGTTGCATCGCTTGGGTTTGGAATGAGTTGGATTAACGAAAGTATAAGCAGTGGAACCTATCAGGAAACATACGAAGATGATGGCATGTTGCTTGTTATGAAACTGGGGATTACTGGCGAAACATCAATAGAAGGTCTGGGGTGGTATGCGGGATGGAATTTTATCTCGCTGAATGCAGAAGATGATGCCGATCTGCAAGGAAGTATTGGTTTTGATTTAGGTGTGAAGTATACTTTTTAGGCAATTAAAAACCCCCGTTTGGGGGTTTTTAATTAGTTTTGAAAGAAACGATTAAATAACTTTTCGTTTATTTCAATTGGATATTCGCGCATCAAGAATGAATTATAGTCATCCATAATGCCAGATTTAGACATGGTTTGCATTTCTTTGCGCAAATCAGCCATTTTTTTAGTGTCCACTTTTGGTGCAATTGCATTCTTGATATTCAAAACATAGAATGCATCCGACGATGATACGATTGATTTTTCACCCATGTCACCACGGAATGCGGCAACCAATACGTCGGTCGGTGCGCCAGATGCGCGGGAAACCGTAGCGTCTTTGGCGTTTGCCAATTTATTGTCTGATTTCAGATTGCCCAGCATTTCGTTCGCGCGGACGTATGCTTGTTTTTTCTGTTCGGCGCGCTTCCAGTCGTTCACCAATGATTTTTTGACAGATTCAAAATCAGCGGTGTGTGATGGTGTTATTTTATCAACACGCACAAATACAAATCCATCTTTGGTTTCAATCATTTCGCTTTCCAGACCTTCGTCCATGTCAAAGATTTTTGCCATCATGGTGTCTGTTAGCACTTTGTCCACAGGGCGATTGTCACGACCAAATTCGCCCAGGTTTACATATTTTGCGCCGTGTTTTTTGGCCGCGTCCTGCATCGTTTCGCCTGCGATAATGTCGTCTTCGAATTTGACGGCGATGGCATAGCCTGCGTCGTATTTATCGGGTTGTGACATTTCTGTTGGGACGATGACATAGGATACTGTACGTTTTTCTGGTACGATTTGTGGGTTTTGTTTATAAAATTCCGCCAATTGTTTATCCGTTGGCGCGGCAACATCAAAATCAGAATATTTGATTGTGGCATATTCGATTTCGCGCAGGCCATAGCGCGCATTGTATGCCGCGTTTACCGCAAATTCAGGAACCGGAACCGCAATGCCAACCGCACCTAATACCATAGAACGTAAAACGTTGCCACGCAGGACATCTGCGAAGGCGGCCTCGGAATAACCAGAGTTATTTAATACTGTGTCAAATGCCAATGTGGAAAATTCGCCGTTTACCTGAAATTCTGGGAATGAACGAATTTCGTGTGCAATGCGTTTGTCGCTGACCACAAAGCCCAAATCTTCGGCACGGTTTTCCGCCATCTGTTTGGTTGCCATTTTTGTTAAAATTTGTTGCAAAAATGCGTTTTGTGTTGCCGCGTCAGTATAAATTGCGCGTTGTTCATCCTTGCTTAATTGGGCCATTTCGCGCGATTTTTCCAGGTTGAATTCCTGGGCGGAAATTTCTGTGCCGCCAACGTGAATCAATGTGTTATCATTTGATGTGTTGCCAAAAATCCATTCAGCAACACCCCATCCAACGAAAGAAAATGCCAAAATGCTGATTAAAATCTTGGCAATTGGTTTTTCTGATGCATTTCTTAAATATTCTAGCATTTGTTCCCCTTTTGCGATACCATAGCAAAACGATATACCAAAATGCAATTAAAAAAAGGGGAAATTTCAATGAAAATTATTGCCGGGAACTGGAAAATGAACGGGACGCGTGCGGGGTTGGATGCTATGTTGCGTGATTTGGAAAAGGTGGAAACTAATAATACCGTTATTTTGTGCGTTCCATATACTATGTTGTGTACGGGTAATGGGCGTGTGGCGATTGGCGCCCAGGATGTAAGTCAACACACACATGGCGCGTATACGGGGGCTGTTTCTGCGCAGATGGTGGCAGATGCGGGGGCAAAATATGTGATTGTTGGGCACAGCGAATGTCGTCAGTATAACGGGGATACAAATGATACTGTTCGTCAAAAAGCAGAATTGGTTTTGGCAAATGGTATGATTCCAATTATCTGTGTTGGCGAAACAATGGATGAAAAGCAGGCCGGAAAAACCATGGCGGTGATTGAATCTGGGGTGCGTGAATCAATTCCATCGGATGTTGGCACACCGATTATTATTGCGTATGAGCCACGTTGGGCAATTGGGGCGGGGTTAACACCGACCGCCGATGAAATTGCACAGGCACATACGTTGATTGCGGATACTTTGACGGATATGGGGTTGGGTGGAACGCCTGTGCTGTATGGTGCGTCGGTTAAAGGATCGAATGCTGCTGAAATTATGTCTATTCCAAATGTGGATGGGGTGTTGGTTGGTGGTGCGTCCTTGAAAAGTGATGATTTCATACCTATAATAACCAGTATGAAATAAGTGTATAGTATAAAAAAATGGAAAATGGTATGAATAGCGAAGATAAAAAAGAAGTTCAGGTAGAGTCTGTGTCTGTTGATGATGCGCCAGCAGTTGATACTGTGACGGATGCGAAAAATCCAGAAATTGAAAAACTAACCGCGCAATTGGCAGAAATGAATGATAAGTATTTGCGAATGGCGGCGGAGTTGGAAAATACGCGTCGTCGTGCGGCATTGGATGCGGAATCGCGTGCGCGTACGCGTTCTATGTCGGTTGCGGAAAAGATTTTGCCGGTTATGGATGCGGTAGATGCAGCGTTAAAGCATGCGCCCGATGATGCGGGTATTCAATCAATGGCGCGTGCGCTGGAATCTGCGTTTGCCCAGATTGGTATTACAAAAATTGAATCTGTGGGCGAACCATTAAATCCAATGTTTCACAATGCAATTCAGGTGGTGGAAAGCCCAGACCATAAGTCTAATACGATTGTTGATGAAATGCAGACCGGGTACATGTTTGGTGATACGGTTCTGCGAACCGCGATGGTTGTTGTTGCAAAGTAAAAACGCCGCCCAAATGGGCGGATTTTAATATGTGCCATTGATGTATGTGTTAAATTCACTTTGTCTGCGACGGATTAGCCCGGTGGATTTTTTGCCAGATGTGCGGTTCCATGCAAGCCACGCTGATTCCAGGTTGGGGTATGTTGTACTGTGAAAATTGGAATCGTTTATATATTTGATAACGGTTGATTTTTTGAAATTGTTTGTGCCTATGTTAAATGCAAGTGCCACCAATGCATCAAATTGATGCTGGGTCAATGGGATGTGTATGCATGATTGTATGGCGTGTTCTGCGATTGTAATATCGGCGCGTAATAAATCGGTTGCCGTGTGTTCGGTGATGCCGTGTCGAAAGTCTTCGCCACGTTTTATTAAATGTCCGTATCCAATTGTTGCGCCGCGGGGCAGGGGCGTATATGCGGGTACGGGTTGCCCCGTCTGGTCGTCATAAATTACATGAAGTGTATTTTGTTTTACGGTGCCTTCTAGGCGTTTTAGCCAGGCTAGTCCCTTGGCACTTGTTTTCATAATCATTATTAAAATCCTTTGGAAAAATTCCCGCGTGTGGCGGGCAATAAAAAAAAGACGACAAGATGTCGTCCGCTGAATGCATGTATTATATCATAAAACGCAAATTTTTTCAATAAAAATCCGCCCAAATGGACGGAAAATCAGATTTGGCAGGGCATACTGTGCAATTCACGAGCTGATTTTATTCATGATTTGTTGTTGTTCGGGAGAGATGTTAAGGTAGTTTCAACTTTATAAGATTTTATTGAAAGAAAACAATACTTGGTATATAATCCTCGATAATTATAAACGAGGTTTTAGTGTTATTTAATTCTATTCAATTTATTTTTATGTTTTTACCTATAAGCTTGCTTGGATATTTTTGGTGTTGTGCACATCATATGTTGATTGCTGCAAGGGTTTGGCTGGTATTAGCATCTTTGTTCTTTTATTCTTATTGGAACATATCTTATTTGCCGTTGATATTATTGTCTATGGCGTTTAACTTTGCTATTGGTACAGTTTTGAACAAGTCAATTGAAAAGAATAAAAAAATATATTTATGTCTTGGTGTAATAACTAATATTTTATTACTCGGATTTTTTAAATATACAGACTTTGTGATTGCTAATATAAACTCAATTGGTGGCTTATCTATACCATTACAAAATATTGCTTTGCCTTTGGCTATATCGTTTTTCACCTTTCAGCAAATTGCATATTTGGTCGACAGTTACAAGGGTTTAACACATGGTTATGATTTCTTAAATTATTCTTTATTTGTGACATTTTTTCCTCAACTTATCGCAGGACCTATTGTGGCACATAATGAAATGATGCCACAATTTATCAGGTTAAAAAATGCAATCAAAAATTATCGGCATTTATTTCTTGGGATTTTTTTGTTTTTAATGGGTTTGTTTAAAAAGGTTTTTGTCGCAGATTATTTTGCCGCCTTTGCTACTACTGGGTTTGACCAGATGCAAGATTTGACCATGTTACAGGCTTGGTTTACATCTTTGTCCTATACAATACAAATATATTTTGATTTCAGCGGGTATTGCGATATGGCCATTGGCTTGGCAAAAATGTTCAATATAAATTTACCGATAAACTTTAACAGTCCATACAAAGCATTAAATATACAAGATTTTTGGCGCAGATGGCATATAACATTATCTCGTTTTCTGCGTGATTATATATACATTCCTCTCGGGGGGAATCGGCGTGGATATTCCCGTTCTTTAGCAAATGTATTTGCTGTGTTTCTTATTGGTGGTCTGTGGCACGGAGCGGCATGGACTTTTGTAATATGGGGCGCATTACATGGTTTTGCTAATATTGTATGGCGTCTGTGGCATAAAACCAATCTACAGCTAAGAAAAATCGTTGCTTGGTTCATAACTTTCAACTTCGTAAATATTGCGTGGATTTTTTTCCGGGCAAAAAGTTTTACCGATGCAAAGAAAGTTCTTTGTTCTATGTTTTCAATTGATACCTTTCACGGTTTAAATGATTTAGAAATATTCAGTTCTAAGCCCTATAATATTTCTATACTTTTGTTGATAGTTATTGCTGTTTGTGTATTTTTACCCAATTCGTTAGAAATAGTAAAAAAGATAAAAATGACTAATAATAAATCAGCATTTTTATGGGGGTGGGCAACTGCAGTTCTCGCGATAGCAGTGATTATGAAAATGATTGTTATACCATACAGTGAATTCATATATTTTAATTTCTAGGGGAATAAAATGTATTATAAAAAAGCATTTTTCAATTTTATAAAAGCGTTTTGTTTTTTATTTTTATGCGTTTTCTCGATAATTTATATATCTGATCCATATAGATTATTTCATGATAAAATTTGGGATTCTGACAAAATGTATCACGATATGCGAGTCCAAGCATACGGTTTAATAAAATATCAAGATTTTGATAATATTGTCACAGGGTCTTCTATGATGGAAAATACTTCTGCAAAAGAAGCGGAACATAAACTTGGGGGTACATGGATAAATTTATCTTACAGTGCCCAAAGAACATTTGAAAGATTCAAGACTTTAAATTACGCCCTTTCTAAACGCAAAATAAACAATATCATAATTGGTGTTGATTATATGTATGCCGCACATTCTTTCGAGAAAAATTTTGAAGAAAAATTATATGACGATGATATTTTCACAAAATGGCGTATTTACTTAAACAGTAATGCTATGTCCTGTATATTCTTGGGACATAATTGCAAATTAAAAGAAATAGATTTGGACAGACCTAATATGTGGGCAAAAGAAAATTACCACGCCAGAAGATTTGGCGGTTTTAGTAATTGGTTAAAATTTGCACATGAAGACGACCAAATAAAAGGTGCTTTTAAACAATTATTATCTGACGTACCTGATTGTAACGATGGCCAACATTATAAACAGATTGTAGATGAAGAAATTCTGCCACTTTTTGAACACACTGATACTACATTTCATCTAATTATTTCACCATACAGCGCTTTATATTGGGCGCACTTTTTAAAAAATTATGATTGCATGATGAAGGGATATGAATACTTAATTGAAAGAAGTCAAAAATATAACAATGTACACATATATTGGTTATATGATGAAAAATTTGTTTTTGATATAACAAAATATAAGGATTTAACACATTATGCAATGGATATAAATTCACTATTTATAGATGTTATCAAAAAACAATCTCATATAATAAACACTTCCAATTATCAGCAAAAAATAGGTGATTTTAAGAAAAATCTTCAATCTTTTAACCTTGATTATTATATAAAACAAATAAACAAATACTACGAAACCGAAAAAACATCAGATTCCTGACCTTTTTCATAAAAAGTTCGTAAATTGGCGAAACGGTGGCTATTTTTAACACCTGACTTACGAACTTGCGAAAGTATTGAAAAACAAATAAAAAATCACCCGTTTGGGTGATTTTATTATTTTGGCAGGGCCGCTTAAGCAATTCACGAACTAGTTTTATGCACGATTTGTTGCGGTTTGGGGAAGATATTAAAGTGTTTTTGGATGTACAATCTTGACATGGTGTTTAATTGTGGTATTTTAACAGAAAGTTTTATGGGTGCATAGAGAGTGGCTTAAATAAGTAAAAGAGTACAAAAATGAAAAAAGC
>JBKSMY010000023.1:0-5268 GCA_046882065.1 Alphaproteobacteria bacterium
TAGTGACAAACGTGTAAAAAAGCCCAGAAAACCGCATGTTATGGCTTTGTGCGACTTTTTATCAATAATATAACACTTTTATGGAAATTCAAGGAAATTTCATGGTGGGTGGTATTGGACTCGAACCAACGACCTTTACGATGTCAACGTAACGCGGCTTCCCAACTTCGCTAACCACCCAAAACTTTCTTTCTGGGGTGCTTGTCCGTGAAACCAACGACCTTTACGATGTCAATGTAACGCGGCTTCCCAACTTCGCTAACCACCAAAAGCCAACGCATTATATCAATATTTTTCCATTTTGCAAATTTTATTTACAGATTGTTTATTTGTATTCAGATACCAACTGTTGAATCTGGGCAGATAATACCAAATCAGATGCCAACTGCTTTTCAATTTGTTTGATTGCATACAGTACAGTTGCATGATCGCGACCACCAACAAAATTACCAATTTCAGACAATGACAACTGGGTCGCCTGTTTCAATACAACCATCATTGTCTGACGTGCCAACACCAATGCGCGTGAACGACCAGATCCACATACCGCATCGTATGATACACCCAACTTTTCACACATTTCACGAACCATCGCAACCGGCGTTTTTGTTGTCGTCAATGTATCCGCCAACAAACGATTCGCAATTTCCATATTTACATCCGCACCCATCAAATCAACATACGCACGAATCTTCTTCGCAACACCTGCAATCATGTGACCATCGTTGGCAATGCGTGCACACAATGCATTCGCAACGTCCGATTTTACACCCGCGCGTGCCAACATAACAGATTTTACGCGTGCGTTTGGCGCAGCAACATCCGCAACCAAACCAGATGCCAATAAACCCTGGGCGTGACGATCAAAACCAGTCAAATTGTTTGGTGCCGCGTTCGCAGTCAGTACAACGTTTTTGCCCGCATTGCGTAAATCAACAACCAACTGCAAAAATTCTTCGGTGGATGCACGTTTGCCAGATAATGCCTGAACGTCGTCCAAGATAAATGTATCACAATTGCGACAGAAATCTTTGAACGCAAATACATTATGTTCTTTCAGGCTGCGAGTGAATTCAGATACAAATTGCGAACCAGACATTTTTACCACGCGACCATTAGATGCACCAGAAATACATTCAACCAATAGGGTCTTGCCACAACCCGCCGCACCATAGATAAACAGTGGAGAGAAAGGAACAGATCCACATGCAACCTTTTTGCAGGCAGATACAACAAACAAATTTTCATCAGATGTGATAAATGAATCAAACGCAACCGTCGCAGATACAGGTGCCGCAGGTGCATATGTTTGCGCACGATTGTCATTCGCAACAGATGCCGCCGCAACAATTGTATTGCGAACAACAATCTTTAATGCCAAACCAAATGATGATGCAACAGACAACAATGTACCAAAATGTACACCGTTAATAAAGTTTGCAGAAAACTGATTTTGCGCACCCAAAACCAATGTGTCATTTTCAATAGCAAATGTTAATGGCGCAATCCAAGATGTAAAAGTCGCAGTATCAAATTTCGCGGCAATCGCCCCCTTGATTGTTTCCAAGTTTGCGTTCATTTTTGTTGCCGCTGTCTGCATACTGTTTCTCCTTTCCTTCCCCTAAAGAGATTGTACAAGCCACCCACAGAAAACGCCGTTTCCCAGGCATTTTTTGTTGTTTCTACACACTCTCTCTCGCGTTTTTGTTTTTGGGATTTTTAATCCCGATTTTTTTTTGATTACCTTTCGTTTTGGATACGTCAAATAAGTTATAAGATAAAAATCAATTTGCAAGGAAACGTTCATCAATTTTTGATTAATGTTTGTTTGACAACGATTCGTTTTTTACATGATTTTTATAACAGGCATTTATACTGTATATACACCGAATGTTTTATACACGAATATAACCACCGTCTACACGACGCACAAACCCGCTTAATTCCAACACAACTAATTCACTTTTGATTTCCACAATAGACTTTTTGACAATTTCTGCCAATACAGATTCTGATACAGGAATTGTTCCAATCGCATCAATAAGACTATTTTCTGAATCAATTTTTTTTGAATTTTTTTTCATATTTTTTTCTTTTTTTGATGCATCAAAAAAATCTGACACACCCATACACAACTTTGCAACACCATCCCGAATCAATGAATTTGGTCCAAACGCCCGTAAATCCGATGGGTGCGACGGAATCGCCCAAATTTCACGATTTAGTTCGTGTGCGAATCGGGCAGTTGTCATTGATCCTGATTTTAGGTCAGCCTCGCCCAGGATAAGGCGTGACGACAGTCCCGCTACGATTCGATTACGCTGAACAAAGTTTGTTGCAACCGGTGTAAAACCAACAGGCATTTCACTGATTACCGCACCACGCGAAACAATATCCCAATATAATGATTCGTTTTCAAGTGGCCATATATAATCCGCACCACCAGCAAGAACTGCAATCGTTCCTGCACCGTTCGTGGCACGCAACGCACCACGATGCGCAGCAGTATCTGTACCAATCGCCATACCAGACACAACAACTGTGTTATGTGTTGCAAATTCGTGCGCAATGTCCGCAACCAATTCCATACCAGCAGCAGTCGCATGACGCGTTCCAACAATTGATACCATATCACGTCGTAATAATTCCAAATTACCACGCACCGTGATAACAGGCGGAGGATTTTTTGTCGCGCGCAAATTATGCGGATATAAATCATCGCTGTCACTTATATAATATATATGTAGTGATTCTGCACGCGACATTTCGGTCGATACCATATCACGCAATTCATCCGTTGGATTCAACGCCGCAACCACGTCCGCAGGCGTTCCAAATTTTTGTACCAGCGCATTATATTTCGCAGGCCCTATGCCCTGTGTGCGCAATATTAACAATTTTTCGAATATGTCTGACATATGTTCACCTTAGGAAAAATTCCAGATTAAATAAAGTATAAACATATAACATTATTAAAAAATCCCGCAGACGCGGGATTGTTTTATTATTTTGCACACGTTAACGAATCTACACCGGGTAAATCAAACGCATATTTGTATTTTTTGCATGCGTCTGGTTTTTGTTCATCGCTGGTCCAGATTTTGGATTCGCATGCACATTTCAAATCGCCCAGATGTTGGATAAAGCGGTTGTAGTCAACTTCGTTGTCTTTTTTTAATACAGCCAATTGAGATTGCAACAGTTCCAGTTCAGACAACTTGCTGCTTTTTTGACCCTGAACCGCACCATCAATTAGTTTATTACCAAATAATTCCATCGCACCAACACCAACCGCCGCGCCACCAACAACACCGCCAACGGTTGCCCATGTGCGAGCAGATTTTTTGGCATCCAGAATGCGCGACTTTAATGTATCATAGTTCGCCCATTCGCCACATGTGATGTCGCGACCCATTTCGTAATATTTAGTTGGGACATCGGCAACGCTGATTTTTGGATCATCTGATTTCAATTCAACCTTAACAAAACAGGTGTTGTTATCTGGTTCTTCGACATCTTCGATCATGGTCGAATAACTGCCCAGATTGCTGTAGCGGGATGCCCAAACAAAGGTATTACCAACACCAATGTTGTTTTGCAGACATGCACGCTTTTCCTTTTCACGCATGTTTTTTTCAGCCGGTTTCATTTCCGGTGGGGTAACAGCCAATTTTTCTTCCGCTGCAGGTTCTGCCACAGGTGCAGTTTGCGCCGCCATGGCCTGAATCTGATTCTGGGACATAACCGCACGGGGCGATGCCATAATTTGGTTAGACATTGACGCACGTCCACGACCCGTGGCCGACGTCATGTGTGGCGCCGCCGCAAACGCAGGTGCCAATATCATTGACATTATAAACGCTGACAAAATAGGCTTCATATTCCCTTCCCCTTAGATATTCTTTGGGTTGTATTATATCACAAAATGCGTCAAAAAACAAGAAAAAACGGGGGCGTGCCCCCGAATTTGTTATTTTTTCCATTTCCATTCGATTTTGGATTCGGTCCCTGCAAACAAGCGTTTGATATTTTCACGATGACGCCACATGCACAGCAGACCAATTGCCAAAAACGCAAAGCCCGTCGATACACCAATCGCAAACCCCAGTACCGGAATCAAACAAAATACAACCGTCGCCCCCAGGGATGATTTGCCAGATGTTAACGCAACCAACAACCATTCAATGCCACAAACCGCAAAGGACATAGGGCTGACCGCCAATAATGTGCCAAACAGGGACGAAATACCCTTGCCGCCTTTGAATTTCAACCAAACAGGATAGCAATGACCAACAATCGCTGCAAATCCGCACCAGGCGCCAAACGCATCGCCCGCAATGTATTTTCCAATAAATACGGCGGCAATAGCCTTGGCCATGTCAAGCAACCAGACCAGACCCGCCATACGCAATCCGCCCACACGCATAACATTCGTTGCACCGATGTTACCACTGCCAACCTTTCTTAAATCGCCCTTGCCCATCAGTTTTGTCAGAACCAACCCCATAGGTATTGAACCCAGTAAATATGAAATCAAAATCCCAATTATATACATCATGTTATTTTTCCTTGATTTTGTGTTTGTTTGTTATAAAATAGCAAAATCAAAACGAAAATAAAAGGAAAATAACGTGGCAAATCATAAGTCATCTGAAAAAAGAATTTTGGTAACTGCCAAGAAAAACGCAATTAACACAGCACGTCGCAGCGCGGTTAAGACAGCGACAAAGAAAGCGTTGGTTGCAATCGAATCTGGCGACAAAGCAGCGGCGACAACAGCGGCACGCAACGCAGAAAGCAAAATCATGAAGTCTGCGGGCAAAATCATGCCAAAGAAACGCGCAGCACGCAAGATTTCAAGATTGGCAAAGAAAGTTTCCAAAATGGCTTAATAAAAAATCCCGCGATTGCGGGATTTTTTTTGAGACATGAATACTGCGATAAATAAAAGTTTAGTGGGGTATTTTTTGTTAAGAGATTAAAAAACTTTGTCATCCCGTGGCTTGACCACGGGACCCAGGTCATGTATTCTTATATTATGATTTTTGAACAAAAGTATTATTATGTTTATATTATGGCAAGTGCCAAAAATGGAACATTGTATATTGGTTTTACTAGTGATTTGCCACAACGTATTTTTGAACACAAAAATCATTTGTTGCCTGGTTTTACTAATAAATACAATGTGGACAAGTTAGTTTATTTTGAACGTTTTGAAGATGTTAACCAGGCAATACGGCATGAAAAACGACTGAAAGAATGGAAACG